>JANREF010000120.1:2964-7113 GCA_030726195.1 Burkholderiaceae bacterium
GGACCAATTGGTCACCACGCTGCCCTTGGGCATCTCGGCGACCAGCACGCCGGTTTTGAAGGTCACACCCTCGGCCTGCATTTGCGCGACGCGGCGATCAATGTGTGACTTCTCCATTTTGAAGTCAGGAATGCCGTAACGCAGCAAACCGCCCACGCGGTCGTTTTTCTCAAACACGGTCACGTCGTGACCCGCACGTGCGAGCTGCTGGGCAGCAGCCAAACCAGCAGGGCCTGAGCCCACCACAGCCACACGCTTGCCGGTCTTGTGTGTATTCACTTGGGGCGTGACCCAGTCCTCGGCCCAAGCGCGGTCGATGATGGCATGTTCAATCGACTTGATACCAACCGCATCGTCGTTCACATTGAGCGTACAAGCGGCCTCGCAAGGCGCAGGGCAAATACGGCCGGTGAACTCGGGGAAGTTGTTGGTGCTGTGCAGCACATCAATCGCGTTTTTCCAATCGCCCTGGAACACCAAGTCGTTGAAGTCGGGAATGATGTTATTCACAGGACAGCCGTTATTACAAAACGGTGTGCCGCAGTCCATGCAACGCGCTGACTGCTGCTTGGCACCCGCGTCGTCCAAGCCAATCACAAACTCTTTGTAGTTTTTCAGGCGCTCTTTAGGTGGGGCGTAGCCCTCTTCCAAACGCTCAAACTCCATGAAACCAGTAATTTTTCCCATTTCCGTTCTCCTTTAAGCGGCGGTGCCGACTTTGGCCTTGCTCGTTGCGCTGGCAGCCACTTTGGCTGCATGCAACTCACCCAAGGCACGCTTGTATTCATGCGGGAAGACTTTGACAAACTTGCTGCGCACGGTGTCCCAGCTGTCCAACAACTCGCGTGCACGGCGTGAACCGGTGTAGCGCAAGTGGTCGGCCAACATGGCTTTGAGCTGCGCCTCATCGGTTTGGCCTCGGTGCCAAATCGACTCATCCACGCTCGCACGCTGCTCGGCATCTGTGAGCACCTTGTCCAAGCTCACCATGCTGGTGTTGGCACGGGTGTGGAACAGGCCGTCTTCGTCGTAGATGTAAGCCACGCCGCCGCTCATGCCCGCTGCAAAGTTGCGCCCGGTTGCGCCCAACACCACCACGGTACCGCCGGTCATGTATTCGCAGCCGTGGTCACCCACGCCTTCGACCACAGCCGTCGCGCCAGACAAACGAACGGCAAAACGCTCGCCGCCCACGCCACTGAAGTAAGCCTCGCCAGTGGTTGCGCCGTACATCACGGTGTTACCCACAATGATGTTTTGCTCGGAGCGGCCCCTGAAGTCCAGGCTTGGGCGCACCATGATGCGTCCGCCGCTGAGGCCTTTGCCGGTGTAGTCGTTGGCTTCACCAATGAGGTTCATGGTGATGCCTTTGGCCAAGAATGCGCCAAACGACTGACCGCCCGTGCCTTCAAGCTGGATGTGAATGGTGTCGTCTGCCAAGCCCTCTGGGTAGCGCTTGATCAACTCGCCCGACAACATGGCACCCACCGTGCGGTTGACGTTGCGCGCCACGTCCATGAACTTGACCTTCTCGCCGCGCTCCAAGGCTGGCTTGGCCTTCTCGATCAAGCGCATGTCCAAGGCCTTGTCCAAACCATGGTCTTGCACGTCTGCATGCAAACGTGGCACATCAGCGGGCACATTGGGCATATGGAACAAGCGTGAGAAGTCCAAGCCCTTGGCCTTCCAGTGCTCTATGCCTGGACGGGTGTCCAGCAAGTCGGCGCGGCCAATGAGTTCATCAAAGGTGCGAATACCCAGCTGCGCCATGATTTGACGAGCCTCTTCGGCAACGAAGAAGAAGTAGTTCACCACGTGCTCAGGTTGGCCAGAGAACTTCTTGCGCAAGGCCGGGTCTTGCGTTGCAACACCCACGGGGCAGGTGTTGAGGTGGCATTTGCGCATCATGATGCAGCCCTCCACCACCAACGGTGCGGTGGCGAAGCCAAACTCATCGGCGCCCAACAAGCCGCCAATGACCACGTCACGACCCGTCTTCATCTGACCATCGGCTTGCAAGCGTACACGGCCACGCAAACGGTTCAGCACCAATGTTTGCTGGGTTTCGGCCAAGCCGATTTCCCATGGGCTGCCAGCGTGCTTGATGGACGACCAGGGCGACGCGCCAGTACCGCCGTCATGGCCGGCAATCACAATGTGATCGGCCTTGGCTTTGGACACACCCGCTGCAATGGTGCCCACACCAATTTCAGACACCAGCTTCACGGAAATGCTCGCTACAGGGTTCACGTTTTTCAAGTCGTGAATGAGCTGCGCCAAGTCTTCAATGGAGTAAATGTCGTGGTGTGGTGGCGGAGAAATCAAACCCACGCCAGGCACTGAGTAACGCAGTGCACCGATGTACTCGCTGACTTTGCCACCGGGCAGCTGACCGCCCTCGCCTGGCTTGGCACCTTGCGCCATTTTGATTTGAATTTGATCGGCGCTGGTGAGGTACTCGGTGGTCACACCAAAGCGACCCGACGCCACCTGCTTGATGCGCGAGCGCAGTGAGTCACCCGCAAGCAGTGGCACATCGGCCTCCACGCGCGACTCGCCAATGATGGAGCGCAGCGACTCGCCACTCTTAATGGGTATGCCTTTGAGCTCGTTGCGGTAACGCGCTGGGTCTTCGCCACCCTCGCCGGTGTTGCTCTTGCCGCCAATGCGGTTCATGGCCACTGCCAACGTGGCGTGGGCTTCTGTGGAAATAGAGCCCAGCGACATGGCGCCGGTGGCGAAGCGCTTCACAATTTCAGCAGCGGGCTCGACCTCGTCCACTGGAATGGCTTTGGCGGGGTCCAGCTTGAATTCGAACAAGCCGCGCAGTGTCATGTGACGACGCGTTTGGTCGTTGATGATTTGCGCGTACTCTTTGAAGCTGTTCCAGTTGTTGGTGCGTGTGCTGTGTTGCAACTTGGCGATGGCATCAGGCGTCCACATGTGCTCTTCACCTCGGCTGCGCCAAGCGTATTCACCACCGGTGTCCAGCATATTGGCCAACACAGGTGCATCGCCAAACGCCAAGGTGTGCATGCGGATGGCTTCTTGCGCCACTTCAAACACGCCTATGCCCTCAATGCGGCTGGGCGTGTTGCTGAAGTATTGCTTGATGAAGTTTGTGTTCAGGCCAATGGCCTCAAACAACTGCGCACCGCAGTAGCTCATGTAGGTCGACACGCCCATTTTGGACATGATTTTCGACAGGCCCTTGCCAATGGCTTTGACGTAGTTGGCAATCGCTTTGTCGGCCGACAAGTCGCCCGGCAAATCGGCATGCATTTGCGCCAAGGTTTCCATGGCCAAGTAGGGGTGAACCGCTTCTGCGCCAAAGCCAGCCAGCACAGCGAAGTGGTGGACCTCGCGCGCCGAGCCGGTCTCGACCACCAAGCCTGTGGATGTGCGCAAGCCTTCACGCACCAAATGCTGGTGAATGGCAGACATCGCCAGCAACGCTGGAATGGCGATTTGCGTGGCGGACATGGCCTTGTCGCTCACGATCAAAATGTTGCGGCCGGTGCGAATGGCGTCCACTGCCTCGGCGCACAAAGACGCCAACTTCGCCTCTACGCCCTCGCTGCCCCAGGACACAGGGTAGGTGATGTCCAAGGTGTGGCTGCGGAACTTGCCGTGCGTGTACTGATCAATGTGGCGCAGCTTGTCCATGTCTGCGGCGTCCAGCACGGGCTGACTCACCTCCAAACGCATGGGCGGGTTGACTTGGTTGATGTCCAACAAGTTGGGCTTGGGACCAATGAACGACACCAAAGACATCACAATCGCTTCGCGAATCGGGTCAATGGGTGGGTTGGTCACCTGTGCGAACAGCTGCTTGAAGTAGTTGTACAGCGGCTTGTTTTTGTCCGACAACACAGCCAGGGGGCTGTCGTTGCCCATGGAGCCCAAGGCCTCTTCGCCGTTGGCAGCCATGGGGCTCATCAAAAACTTGATGTCTTCTTGTGTGTACCCGAACGCTTGCTGTTGGTCTAACATCGCCGCCTTTGACAAGCCACTGGGCATGGCCGCTGGGGCTTCATCGGCTTGCACTTCGTCTAGCTTGTAACGCAGGTTTTCAATCCACTGCGTGTAGGGCTTGGCATTGGCCAAACCTGCCTTGAGCTCTTCGTCGTTGATCATGCGACCTTGCTC
>JANREF010000121.1 GCA_030726195.1 Burkholderiaceae bacterium
GGTCAAGCCCGAGTGTGACAATCAACAGGGCCCGGCGCTTTTTGGCCGTGAACTGTGCTGAGTCACAACCTAGGGTGACACATGCGCATGTGCCCCCACCCAAGCCCCAACTCGAAACTAAACCCGTGCTCAAAGCCAAGCCCGTGCTCGCAGCCAAGCCCGTCGCCCCTGTCACGCCAGACTTGATCTGGCGTCTGTGTCGACATCCGACACCCCTGCCTGTTTGACAAGATCAATCTGATCAATCAAATGGGCCTAAGCCATTGAGGTGCGCCAGCTGACGACGGCGGAGAAGGTGACGAAAGAGATGGTGGTGGTGACCAAGATGATGCGGGCGATGCGGCCGTTGTCCGCACCAAAGCGCTCGGCCAATAGCGACACATTGCTGGCGCTGGGCAAGGATGCGACCAGCAGCAAACATGTGAGCGTGAAGACGTCCAACTCAAAGCCCATGGCACGCACCGCAAGGCCTGCGAGCAGGATGAGTATGGGGTGCACAAACAGTTTCAGCACCGCCACTGGCGCGTAATGCGACGTGGGCATGGGGTGGGCGCTGGTCATTTGCGAGCGAGCCAAGACCGCGCCAATGGTGAACAACGCCACTGGAGATGCCGCATTGGCCAACAGCAGCACGGTTTGATCAACAGGCTTGGGCAAGTCAATGTGGTAGGCACTGGCCAATGCTCCCAGCAAAATAGCCCAGGGCATGGGGTTGCTGGCCACGCCTTTGAGCGCTTGTTTGGCAGCACGCCCTGCACCTGCAACCCCCGCGCCGTCTAAGCGAGACAAAGCCACGCACAAGGAGCTGGTGATGACCATGTCGATGAGAATGGTCGCAATGACGGGCCCGGCGCTGGCCGCTCCCAAAATAGTGGCCAGCAACGGCACGCCCATGAAACCCGTGTTGGGAAATGCGGCCACCAGGGCGCCCAGCGACGCGTCATTCCAGCCCATGTTGCCGCGCTTGGTGATGGCAATGGCCAAGCCCACCATAACCAGCGCCACGCTCAAGTACAAACCGAACACAACCGGATTGAACAACTCGGCAATCGGCGTGGTGGCACCAAAGCGGTACAACATGCACGGCAACGCGAAATACAGCACAAAACCATTGAGCCCTGGAATGGCTGGCAACGCGAGCCAGCCCTTGTAAGTGGCAATAAAACCCGCCAGCACCAGTGCAAAGAACGGAAATGTGACGAGTAAGACGTTGAGCATGGCGTTATTTTCTCAGGCATTGGAGCCACGTGCTGGACACGCCACACACAATCTGTCGCCCAGCGGTCACGTGCTAGGCCCGTAAGCGCCTAGGCCTGCCAACAATTGGCACTTGGCACCTGTCACGACCCCTGTCACGACCCCTCTCACGTCCTTTACGCAGACACTCGGGTCAAGCCCGAGTGTGACAAGTG
>JANREF010000122.1 GCA_030726195.1 Burkholderiaceae bacterium
GATGTGAGTACGGTGCAAGAAATGGCACCGGACTTTGAGCGGTTGATGGAGCGCTGCGATACGTTGGTGCAGCGATTGGCGCATTTGCTGCGCCCTGTGCAGGACGATCATGTGCGGTGGTTGGAAGCCGGTGCGCACTGGCGCTGGGTGGACAGTCCGCTGGACAGCGCACAGGCGTTTGCCGCCAGCGGCCCCGACAGTGACATGCCTGGTCCCAAGAGTTGGATATTCACGTCGGCCACCTTGGGCGACGACGAGCAACTGGATTGGTTTGCCCAGCCCTTGGGCCTGACGCATGCGCAGCGTGCTGTCGTGGCCAGTCCGTTTGATTTTGCGGCGCAGGCCGCACTGTGGGTGCCCAAAGATTTGCCCATGCCCAATGAGCCGGGTCACCCGCTCATGTTGGCTAGACGCGTTGCCCCTTGGGTGCAGCGCTTGGGTGGGCGAACCATGGTGTTGACCACCAGCTTGCGCGCGCTCAACATCATTGCCCAAGAGCTGCGAGAGCAGCTCAAAACCGATGCCGTTGAGGTCTTGGTGCAAGGCGAGTTGAGTAAAAACGAACTGCTTGAGCGTTTCCGTGCTTATGCGCATGGCGCACGTGCGCGCAATGGCGAGGCCAGCGCATACGGCGGTGCGGTGTTGGTTGCGTCAGTGTCGTTTTGGGAAGGTGTGGATGTCCCGGGAGACGCCTTGCAACTGGTGGTGCTGGACAAGTTGCCGTTTCCAGTGCCCGACGACCCTCTCACGCAAGCACGTGCCAAGCGTTTACAGGCTGCGGGTCAGTCGCCGTTCACGGCGCAGGTTTTGCCCGATACTGCAGTCGCTCTCAAGCAAGGCGCAGGGCGCTTGATACGCGCCGAATCCGACAAAGGTGTGCTGGTCATTGGTGACCAGCGCTTGGTGACCATGGGCTACGGCAAACGATTGTTGCAGGCCATGCCGCCTATGCAGCGACTTGCCAGCGAAGCGGATATGTTGGCCTACCTAGACGGCTTGCTCACCACAGCGACCACCACGACTTAGTCTTTTTCAGGCTCTCGTTGGCAAAGCGGCTGTTGGGGTAGTTGGCATCGATCACGCGCTGCACATCGTCGCGCAAGTCGGTCATGCCCAGCGCGTCGTAAGAACGCATCAAGATGAATGTGGCCTCTTCAATGGCCGGCGTGTCTTTGAACTGGCCAATGGCTTGTTGGGCGCGGTTGATGGCTGCCAAGTACACGCCGCGGGTGTAGTAATGCCTCGCCACATGCACTTCGGACTGCGCCAGTGAGTTCACGATGTAGGTCATGCGCAGCCTGGCGTCTTTGCTGTAGCGTGAATCGGGGAACCGTGTGGTGAGTTCGCGAAACGACTCGAACGAGTCCTTGGCTGCTTTTTGATCGCGCTCGCTCAAGTCTTGCGCACTCAATGAGCCAAACAAGCCCAAGTTGTCGTTGAAGTTGACCAAGCCTTGCAGGTACAGCGCATAGTCGGTAGCGGTACTGGCGGGGTGCAGGCGCAAAAAGCGGGTGAGCGTGGCCATGGCCAATGCAGGTTCGCCAGACTTGTATTGCGCATAGGCTTTATCGAGCTGTGCCTGTTGGGCCAACGGCGTGCCCGCTGCGCGACCTTCGAGCTTGTCGAACAGCGCCGAGGCTTTCTCGAAGTTGCCCGCTGCCTGCTCGTCTTTGGCTTCTTGGTAAATGCGGTTGGGGCTCCAATCGGCGGTGATGTCTTTCGGCGTTGATGAGGCGCAACCCGCGACAATAGCGGCCAAGCCCACGCTTAGACAAGCAGCGGATAATCGCGTGAGCGAGCGGTGAAGTGTTAAAGCCATTGCAGTATCCGTAAAAGCGCACAGCTTAGCGCCTAAATAAGAAAGCATCCGTTTACCGGTGAATCAGAAAATTATATCGATGCCACAGACCGAAACTGACCTAGACCCCCAAATGCCCATTGAAGATAACCCGGGCGAGGAGGGTGAGCACATTGCGTTGGTGGCCACTGCGGCGGATCATGCGCAGCGCCTAGACAAGGTGCTCAGCGCCCATATTCCCAGCGTCTCGCGCTCTTTCCTCACGCAATTGGTCAACCAAGAGGCGGTGAAAATTGGTGGCGTGACCGTCACCAAGGCCGCCCAAAAGGTACGCGTGGGTGACTGTATCGACGTGCACATGCGCCCCACGCAGCAAGCCATGGCGTTTACGGCACAAGACGTGCCGCTTGACGTGCTGTTTGAAGACGAGCACATCGCCATCATCAACAAGCCTGCTGGCTTGGTGGTACACCCCGGCGCGGGCAACTGGAGCGCGACCCTGCTCAATGGCTTGCTGCACCGCTATGCCAACGCGGTCACGCTGCCGCGCGGCGGCATCGTCCACCGGCTGGACAAGGACACCAGTGGTCTCATGGTGGTGGCGCGCTCTCGCACGGCGTTTGATGCGCTGGTCAAGCAGTTGGCCGCGCGCGATGTCAGTCGCGTGTATTTGGCCATTGCCCAAGGCGACTGGCGACGCATCAATGGCGACTTGCCTACCAATGATCCGGTCACGCTCAACCAAGCCATTGGCCGGGATGTGCGCAACCGTTTGCGCATGGGTGTTGTGGCGCCCGATAACGTGTACGGCAAGCCTGCGCGTACAGACGTGTTTGGCTTGGATGCCTGTGTGGTGGGCGGTGTGGCCACCAGTTTGCTCAGGTGTAAGCTGCACACCGGGCGCACCCACCAAATCCGGGTGCACCTGAGCGCTTTGGGCTACCCATTGGTGGGCGATGGCATTTACGGGGGCAAACCCATAGACGGCCTAGCGCGCCAAGCGCTGCACGCCCACGAGCTGGGCTTGGTCCACCCGAACAATGGCCAAACCATGCACTGGTCATGCCCGCCACCGCCCGATTTGCAGCATGCACTCACCACGCTCGGGCTGAATTACAATAAGAGCCTCTTTCACCCAACCGACTAGCGCCCACACCTCGGGCCGCGGTTGCTCGGTTGCGCCGGCCCCAAGCCAGCGCAACGGTCCCCGGCTGGCGCATCGTGCCAAGCTGACATTTTTCGGACCTTTTTCATGTACACGACGGATGCCAAGCGCGTCCTCGAAACGGCACTTATTTGCGCAGGCCAGGCCTTGACTGTGCGCGAGCTGGGACTGCTGTTCGATGGCGCTATAGCCCCTGACACTATCAAAACGATGTTGGGCGAGCTCCAGCAGGAGTGGACCAACCGCGGCGTGGAGCTGGTGCCCGTGGCCTCGGGCTGGCGTTTTCAAAGTCGCCCAGAGTTGCGCGAGTACCTGGACCGCCTACACCCCGAAAAGCCGCCCAAGTACACCCGCGCGGTCTTGGAGACCTTGGCCATCATTGCCTACCGCCAACCGGTTACCCGCGGTGACATTGAAGACATCCGTGGTGTAACGGTCAACTCGCTCATCATCAAGCAACTGGAAGACCGCGGCTGGGTCGAAGTGATTGGCCACCGCGAGACCGTGGGTCGCCCCGCGTTGTTGGCCACAACCAAGCTGTTTTTAGACGACTTGGGACTGGCATCGTTGGACCAATTGCCCGAGCTGTCGCAAGACGGCCTGACCGATGCCATGGCCGAGTCCTTGGGGGACGAGCTGGACCTGCACCCTGCAGATGAGGCGCACGCGACAGAGCCACCCCAAGCGCAAGAAGGCCTAGCGCCCGAGGCTGCCACTGCCGTCTCCACCGAGGCGCAAGCGCACCACAACGGCATCGACAGCACCGACAGCACCGATAGCATCGACGCGGATCTGGACACAGACGCACACCCCAACATAGACACGGATACGGATACGGATATCGATACCGATACCGATACCGATACCGGCATCGATACCGGTGGCCACACCGACGAGCCTACAAACGACAGCCAACCCAAGGGTGACCATGAGCAACAGTAACGAGCAAAGCCCAGAGGGTATGGACGACGCGCACGGCGTCGACAGTACCAAGGCCCCAGGTGGCGCGCCGGGTGCCAAGCCGCATTCACCAGTCAGCTTTGAGGACGTCATCAGCGGCGCTTTCGACGACGAGGGCTTTGTTGCCGATGTGCCCGCTTTGGAGGAAGAGGTTGCCAAGCGTGTCCTAGCCCCTGAGCTGGACTCGCCCAAGCTGCACAAAGTGTTGGCGCAAGCGGGCATGGGGTCGCGCTTGGAGATGGAGCAACTCATCATTGAAGGGCGTATTTCGGTCAATGGTGAGCCTGCTCACGTTGGTCAACGCGTTAAATATGGCGACGCCATCAAGGTCAATGGCCGCGCCATTCGTGTGCGCATCGACCCGCCCGCACCGCGCGTGTTGGCCTACCACAAGCCCGCTGGTGAGGTGGTGACCCACGACGACCCGCAGAACCGCCCCACGGTGTTCCGCCGTTTACCCAGGCTGCAGCACGGCAAGTGGCAGTCGGTTGGTCGCCTCGACTTGAATACCGAGGGTTTGTTGCTGTTTACCAGCTCAGGCACCCTGGCCAACCAGCTGATGCACCCGCGTTTTGGCTTGCAGCGAGAGTACGCCGTGCGCGTCTTGGGCGCGCTGAGCAATGCCGAAAAGCAGCAGTTGCTCGATGGCGTGCAGCTTGAAGATGGTCCTGCGCAATTCGCCACCATTGTGGACGGCGGTGGCGAGGGCTCCAACCACTGGTACCGCGTGACCATTGGCGAGGGCCGCAACCGAGAGGTGCGCCGCATGATTGAGGCTGTAGGCCACGCGGTGAGCCGTTTGATCCGTATCCGTTACGGCAGCGTGGAGCTGCCCCGTGGTTTGCGCCGCGGCGCGTTTGTCGAGCTGGATTGGCGCGACATCGAGCAGCTCAGTGCGGCGGCCAATGAGGCTGTGCCCGTGGCCGGTGGTGGGCGTGCGCTCAACCCGCAAGCGGGCAAATCCGGCCGCACGGCCGGCTTGGGCCGAACTGTGAAAAACAGCTACAACAAGCGCTCTGGAGGGCGTCGCCCCAGCACGCCGCAGGGCTGGGATGCGCGTGCCGAGCTGCAAGCGGAGAAAAAGGCCGTGCGCCAGCAACCCAAGCGCGGGCAGCGTTTGGGTGCGGCCAGGGCACTGTTGGCGCCAGTGGCGCCAGAGGTTCAGCCCGATCCCATGCAAACCTCGTTTGGCTACATCGGCGGCGACGCTTTGCAGCGCCAGCGTGATCGCAGCGCGCCCGGGGCTAAGCGGGTCAAACGCAAGCGCTAGGGCGCGTGTGTTCGTGCCTGAGGCGCGGTAGAATAGGGGGCTAAGCTCCTAGCGGACGATGTCGTTCGCGCTTACGTTTTAATTTTTCAAGGTAATTTTCATGGCTATTGAGCGCACCCTGTCCATCATCAAACCCGACGCAGTGGCAAAAAATGTCATTGGCCAAATCTACGCCCGCTTTGAAGCGGCTGGTTTGAAAGTTGTTGCTGCCAAAATGGCACACCTGTCACGTCCAGAAGCAGAGGCTTTCTACGGCGTGCACAAAGAGCGTCCTTTCTTCAAGGACTTGGTCGATTTCATGATTTCTGGCCCTGTGATGATCCAAGCCCTAGAGGGCGAAGGTGCCATCGCCAAGAACCGCGACCTGATGGGCGCTACCGACCCCAAGAAAGCCGATGCCGGTACCATTCGTGCCGACTTCGCTGACAGCATCGACGCCAACGCCGTACACGGCTCTGACGCCCCTGAAACAGCGGCTGTCGAAATTGCTTTCTTCTTCGCTGGCATGAACGTTTACGCACGTTGATTCAGCATGACGGCCAACCTGCTTGATTTTGATCTTGAAGGCTTGGCCGCCTTTTGTGAGCGCCTAGGCGAAAAACGCTTTCGCGCCACACAACTGTTTCGTTGGATACACCAGCGCGGTGCCAGCGATTTTTCGGGCATGTCTGACTTGGCGAAAAGCCTGCGCGACAAGCTGCCCGACGTAGCGCACATTGCGGCCCTGCCCGTACTCAGCCGACAAAACGCCTCAGACGGCACCATCAAGTGGTTGTTCGATGTAGGCAACGGCGACGCCGTAGAGGCTGTATTTATTCCCGAATCCGACCGAGGCACCTTGTGCATTTCGTCACAAGCTGGCTGCGCTGTGGGCTGCCGGTTTTGCTCCACCGGTCACCAAGGCTTTAGCCGCAACCTCAGTACCGCCGAAATAGTGGCCCAATTGTGGTTTGTAGAGCACACGCTCAAGCGTGAGCGCCAAACCACAGACCGCATGGTCACCAACGTGGTGATGATGGGTATGGGCGAGCCTTTGCAAAACTACCATGCGCTGGTTCCCGCCCTGAAGGTCATGTTGGACGACCACGGCTATGGCTTGTCACGCAGGCGCGTCACAGTCTCGACCTCTGGCGTCGTGCCCATGATGGACAAGCTGGCCAAGGATTGCCCTGTAGCTTTGGCGGTGTCGCTGCATGCGCCATTGGATGTGCTGCGCGACGACTTGGTGCCTCTGAACAAGAAATACCCCTTGCAAGAATTGCTCGAGGCGTGCGCGCGCTATTTGCCCGCAGCCCCCCGCGACTTCTTAACGTTTGAATACTGCATGCTCGCTGGCGTCAACGATCAGCCAGAGCACGCCCGTGCGCTGATTCAACTGGTGCGCCAGTTTGACGGCGGGCGTGGCTTGTCGTGCAAGTTCAACCTCATACCGTTCAATCCATTCCCCGATTCAGGCTTGACCTGTTCCGACAAAGCCACCGTGCAAGCGTTTGCCGCAACGTTGAATGCAGCAGGCTTGGTGACCACCGTGCGCAAAACGCGCGGTGACGACATTGACGCGGCCTGTGGCCAGCTCGCTGGTGAGGTCTTAGACCGCACCAATGCCGCGCAGCGTATGGCCAAGCGCCGTGTGGAAACGGAGCACGTGATCAGCCTGCATGCGAGGGTGCCGTGATTGGTGTGCGTGTAACGGCCCCTGGCTTGCGTTGGCTGCAAAAGCCGAATGCAGTCGTGGCCTTGCTGCTGGTCGCGGTGTTGGGCTTGAGTGCCTGCCAAACCGCCCCGGTACTGACTGAGGCAGACGCTCAGCGGGTGGATGTGCGTTTGCAGCTGGCTTCGGCCTACCTTGAGCGTGGACAACCCGATGTGGCCCTCACCCAAGCCCAACTCGCCCTGGACG
>JANREF010000123.1 GCA_030726195.1 Burkholderiaceae bacterium
CAAATCATGCAGCAAGCTGCCACGGCGGTGCTGGCCCAGGCCAATGCCGACCAGCAAAACGTATTGAAGCTGCTGCAGTAATGCGCGAGGCTTAGCTTTTTGGAGGGGTTGGTGGCCCCATACGGCATACAGCATAGACAAAATGCTGTGTGCGGTTGGCCACTATGTATTTGCGCTCTATTTGGCAGGCTTCAATGCTGGGGTATGCGTATTCGGCGATTGTTCCGCACTGGTCCAAGAGCATGCCGTAACAAAGTATCAAAGTAGCCATGGTGCTGAGTGCCTTGCAGGATGAAATGTGATTATTTTGTATTCGCGCAGACGTATGGGCTTTACTGGTGCTGGTGTACGGCTGCGCGGTTTTACAGGTAGTCTGTGTAGAGTCGGCAGCAGCGGCGTAAAGTTGAGTGCCTGGCTGCGGTCCCATTTTTTTATGACCCTTCGCGTACGCATCAATCATGGCCACTGTTAAACCCAACCTCAACCGAAAACAGCCTTGTGCGGTGTGCATGCGCATACGCAAGTTTTTGTATGTCGCAGTGGCGTTGTTGGCCGTGATGTGGCTCAAGCCTGAGTGGCGCTTGCCTGCGGGCTTCAACTATTCGGCCATTGTGGGCGACTTGTTTTTGGCCGCTTTTGTGCTGGTGTTCGCCTACAAATGGTGGGAGCACAAGCGCGATGTTGCGAAAAACGGTGACTCTGAAGAGGAACGCTTTGAGCGCCTGCGCCAGCGCACGGCCAGCATCGTGGCCGACCTAGAGTCAGAGCCGCAGCATCAGATTGATGCACAACCACAACCACAACCACAGTCAAAGTTGCCCGAGCAGACAGTGTCTGGCCACAACGCAACGGAGCGGCCCCATGCCTGAGGCCAGCGGCAAAGGCCCCAATTGCTGGCAGTGCCAGCACTTTGGCATCAGCTACGACCCCAAGCTGCCCTATTTGTGCCGCCTGATGGGCTTTAAAACCCGTATGTTGCCTGCCATAGAGGTGCTGCGTGCCGATGGCCAGCTGTGTCAGGGCTTTGCGCCCAAGGCCTCATCCAGCGAGGCCAACACCGCCAAACCTACAAAACCCATTTGGGCTTGAGTACTTGCAGGCAAAGCGGCGTGCGCGCGTTACAGTGCAGGGTGCGGCCTCCCGTATGTTGCAGGCCTTAGCGCTCGCTTCATTGCATGACAACTCCCTATTACAAAACCCCACCACCATGTTGATGTTTGTTCGCCGTTACCTATCCGTAGTCGCCTTGTGTGCCGTGGTCAGCGCTGCGGCATTGCAAGCACCGGCTTGGGCGCAAAGCACCGTACAGGACTCCAACGAGATTGGCGTAGCCGCCTTGGCGCGGGGTCACTACGCGACGGCCATGCGTGCATGGTTGGCGCAAGCGCAGGCGGGTAATGCCT
>JANREF010000124.1 GCA_030726195.1 Burkholderiaceae bacterium
CACCAGTCTTGGATGTTGTTCATCCATTGGTTGTAGGTGTTGACCCAGTTCTCGGGATAGAAGGTCACGTCGCCGCCGTCTACCGCATCTATGGCTTTTTGCGCAATGCTCTTGCCGGTGGGGTCTTGCTCAGACACTTTGCTCATGGCCACAAACCATTGGTCGGTGAGCATGGGCTCCACCACTTGGCCGGTGCGCGCGCAGCGCGGCACCATGAGCTTGTGCTTTTTCACCTCTACCAAGAAGCCTGCAGCGTCCAAGTCGCTCACCACTTGCTTGCGCGCGGCAAAGCGGTCTAGGCCTTGGTACTTTGCGGGTGCTTCTGTGTTGATGGTGGCGTCTAAATTGAGTATGCAAATGAGTGGCAGCTTGTGGCGCTGGCCCACGGCATAGTCGTTCACATCGTGCGCTGGTGTGACCTTGACCACGCCCGTGCCAAAGGCCTTGTCCACGTATTCGTCTGCAATCACAGGAATCTGGCGCTCACTCAATGGCAGCTGCACCATTTGGCCAATGAGGTGTGCATAGCGCTCATCCTCTGGGTGCACCATCACGGCCACGTCGCCCAACATGGTTTCGGGGCGGGTGGTGGCCACGGTCAAGTCGCCGCTGCCGTTGGCCAGTGGGTAGCGGATGTGCCACAGCGAGCCGTCTTCTTCTTCGCTCTCGACCTCTAGGTCTGACACCGCCGACATGAGTACGGGGTCCCAGTTCACCAAGCGCTTGCCACGGTAAATCAGGCCTTGTTCATACAGGCGTACAAAGGTCTCGGTCACCACGGTGGACAGGTTCTCGTCCATGGTGAAGTACTCGCGCGACCAGTCCACGCTGTCGCCCATGCGGCGCATTTGGTTGGTGATGGTGTTGCCGCTTTGTTGTTTCCATTCCCACACGCGGGCGACGAAGTTTTTGCGCGCTTCTGCGGGGGTTGGCCCCATGTCGTGGCGGCTGATGCCGTCGGCTTGCAGCTGGCGCTCCACCACGATTTGTGTGGCAATGCCGGCGTGGTCGGTGCCGGGCACCCAAACCGTGTTGTCGCCCAACATGCGGTGGTAGCGGGTGAGGCTGTCCATGATGGTTTGGTTGAACGCGTGCCCCATGTGCAGCGTGCCCGTGACGTTGGGCGGGGGCAGCTGAATGGCAAAACTGCCCGCATCCGCGCTGGCCTTGCCCGTGCCGCGGTGGCCTGCGACACCGTAGCCGCGCTTTTCCCACTCGGGCCCCCAATGGGCTTCAATGGCAGCGGGTTCGAACGACTTGGACAAAGAGTCCAGGCCGGGTTGTTGGGGGGGCGTGGTGGGCGCGTTCATAAGGGACTTTGGTCAGGTGCGCCAGACGTGGTCTAGCGCTGAAATGAGGTTAGCACCAGATTTTAATCGGTGCGCCCGTGCCCCAGGC
>JANREF010000125.1 GCA_030726195.1 Burkholderiaceae bacterium
CATTTCTAACGCGTCGCCGTACAGCACACGCAGCTTGTCCGTGTCGCCCATTTCCACCGTCATGTTCGCGGCGTAGAACTCGGCGGTGTAGTGCACCTTGAGCCAACCTGTGTGGTAGGCCAGCAATGAGTAGGCAGCGGCGTGCGACTTGTTAAAACCGTAGCCTGCAAACTTCTCCATCAAGTCAAAAACTTCGTCGGCCTTGTCTTGTGAGATGTTTTGCTTGGCAGCACCAGCGCGGAACAATTCACGCTGCTGCACCATTTCCTCTAGCTTTTTCTTACCCATGGCGCGACGCAGCATGTCTGCACCACCCAGCGAGTAACCCGCCAAGACCTGCGCTACCTGCATCACCTGCTCTTGATAGACCATGATGCCGTAGGTCTCTTCCAGCACTGGTTTGACCAACGGGTGCGGATACTCCACCACTTCGCGCCCGTGCTTTCGGGCCACAAACGTGGGAATCAAGTCCATTGGGCCAGGTCGGTACAAGGCGTTGAGGGCAATCAAATCTTCCAGGCGGCTGGGCTTGGCGTCGCGCAACATGCCTTGCATGCCGCGACTTTCAAACTGGAACACCGCCTCAGTTTGGCCACGCGAGAACAAGGCATACACCTTGGCGTCGTCGATGGGCACGTCTTCGAAACGGAAGTCGGCCTGCCCTTTGTGACGCTGCACAATGAACGAACGCGCCAGCTCCAAAATGGTGAGCGTGGCCAAGCCCAAAAAGTCGAACTTCACAAGGCCCACAGCCTCAACATCGTCTTTGTCGTACTGACTCACCGCCGACTCACTGCCGGGCTGCTGGTACAACGGGCAAAAGTCTGTGAGCTTGCCCGGTGCAATCAACACACCACCGGCGTGCATACCAACGTTGCGCGTCATGCCTTCAAGCCGCTGCGCCATGTCCAGCAGCGTTCGCACGTCTTCCTCGCGCTCTAGGCGCTCGGCAAGTTGGGGCTCTTGCTCGATGGCTTGAGCGATGGTGATGTGGGTGCCCGGTTTGTTGGGTATGAGCTTGGAGATGCCGTCACAAAAGCCGTAAGCGAAGTCCATGACCCGCCCCACATCCCGGATGGCGGCGCGTGCCGCCATGGTGCCGAAAGTGGCGATTTGGCTCACTGCGTTGCGCCCGTACTTGTCTTTCACGTAGTCAATCACGCGATCGCGGTTGCTTTGGCAAAAGTCAATATCGAAGTCGGGCATGGATACCCGCTCAGGGTTCAAGAAGCGCTCAAACAGCAAGTTGTACTGCAGCGGATCCAAATCGGTAATGCCCAGCGAGTACGCCACCAATGAGCCCGCACCTGAACCACGGCCCGGACCAACGGGGCAGCCATTGTTTTTCGCCCAGTTGATGAAGTCGCCCACAATCAAGAAGTAGCCGGGGAAACCCATGCTCAAAATCGTCTCGATTTCGAAATTCAGGCGCTGTGTATAGCGCTCTTGCTGCGCTTCACGGGCTGCGACATCAGGGTACAAATGCACCAATCGCTGCTGCAAGCCCTCGTGCGACAACTGGCGGAAATAATCCGCCATGGGCATGGGCACGCCGTTGGTGATGGGCGTTGGAAAGTCTGGTAACTGGGGCTGCCCCAGTGTGAGCGTGACGTTGCAGCGCTTGGCAATTTCCACCGCGTTGTGCAGTGCGCTGGGTACGTCGGCAAACAAGGCCTGCATCTCGTCGCTGGACTTGAAATATTGCTCACGTGTGAAGCGGCGTATGCGGCGGCGGTTGGCCAACATTTCGCCCTGCGCGATACACACCCTCGCCTCGTGGCTTTCGAAGTCATCGGCGGCCAAAAACTGTATCGGGTGGGTGGCCACAACGGGCAAGCCCAAGCGCGCGGCCAACGGCACACATGCCAACACATGGCGCTCGTCGTCTTCACGGCCCGCACGCTGTATCTCTAAATAAAAGCGGTGGGTGAAGGTGTTGGCCAGCGTGAGGGCGACGCGCGACGCACGCCCCTCATCGCCGGCGACCAACGCGCGCCCTACCGGGCCGGCCTGCGCGCCGGACAGCACGATGAGGCCTGCATTGAGCTCTAGCAGCCACTCCCACTTGACGGCGGCTTGATCGCGCGCGCTGGTTTGCGTCCATGCCCTGGCCAACAACTCGCACAGGTTCAAGTAGCCTTGGTTGTTTTGGGCCAGCAACACGATGCGCGACAGCGTTGGAGGCATGCCGGGCATGGCCGCTTTAGGCTCGGCGTCGTCTGGTACGTCGACCAGCATCACCTCTGCGCCAATGAGTGGCTTCACGCCCGCAGCCCTGGCTTTTTTGTAAAACTTCACCATGCCGTACAAGTTGCTCAAGTCGGTCATGGCCAAGGCAGGCTGCGCACTGGCAACGGCTGCCTTGACAGCGTCTGGTACACGCACGGCACCATCAACAACAGAGAACTCGGTGTGCAGGCGAAGGTGTACGAAAGGCGCAGAAGTCATGGTTGTATTTTAGATATCTATCCAGCCCAATCCTGTCCCCGGCGCACATTACCTCGCCTGCCAGGGCAAAAAAAAACGCCCACAAGGGGCGCTTTTTTATGCTGGGCTCAAGACCAGACCGCCATCAGGCAATGCCAGGGTTACCGGCCATGTTTTTAAGCGTTGGCATGTTGAGCTTGCGCGGCTTGATGGTTTTTTCTGACTTGAGGTAAGTCTCCATCACGTCCCAAATGGGCTCGCCCGTCACGCCCGCACCCACAGGTGCCCAGCCGGCCACTTTGTAGGTCTTGCTCGCGTCGATGGCCTTGCCATTGAGTTCCATGTTGCTGATACGCTTGCCAGAGTCGGCCAACGGGTCGCAGGTGTACTGCAAGCCGCCCACGCGAACCATGTCGCCACCTTGCTGGTAGTAAGGATCGGGATTGAACAGGTTGTCGCACACGTCTTCAAGAATGGTCTTGATGGTTTGACCGCTCATGTCGGTCAAGGTGGTGGCTGGGTAGGTGATGGCCACCTGGTCCATCAAGTGGTCACGTGTGATGGCCTGACCTGGCAATATGGTGGTGCCCCAACGGAAGCCAGGCGAGAACGCAATCTCGGCACCCTTGACTGCCATGAGGCCGTCAACAATCAACTGGTCCCATGAACCGTTGAAGTTGCCACGTCGGTACAGCAAGCCTTCACTGATCGCCAAGGTTTCGTCCAACTTGGCCTTGAAGGGTGCGCGCACCGAGTCGATGTAGGTTTGCATCTCAGTGTCGGCGGGCAACAGGTTGGCAAACACGGGCATGAGCTTGTAGCGGAAGTCTTGCACCTTGCCACCGCGCACATCAAAGTCCAATACGCCCAAAAACTTGGAGTTGGAACCGGCATTGGTCACCAGTGTTTTGCCGCCAGCGTTGGTCACCACAACCGGTGCGGGCATGCCGTCGTGTGTGTGGCCGCCCATGATGGCGTCGATACCACTCACGCGTGAGGCCATCTTGATGTCCACGTCCATACCGTTGTGCGACAGCACCACGACAGCCTGCGCACCTTTTGAACGGACCTCATCGACCATTTTTTGCATGTGGTCGTCTTTGATGCCAAACGTCCAGTCCGCCACCATGTGGCGTGGGTTGGCAATCGGCGTGTAAGGGAAGGCCTGACCAATGATGGCCACTGGAATGCCGTTCATTTCGCGAATGACGTAGGGCTTGAACACCTGATCGCCGAAGTCGCTGGTGTGCACGTTTTGCGCCAAGAACTCAATCTTGCCGGCAAAATCTTTGTCGATGATCTCCTGCACGCGCTCTGCACCCAGGGTGAACTCCCAGTGCGGGCACATCAAGTCCACGCCCAACAGCTTACAGGCGTCAACCATGTCTTGACCGTTGGTCCACAGCGCCGTGGCGGAGCCTTGCCATGTATCACCACCGTCTAGCAACAAAGCGTGTGGGCGGCTGGCGCGCACTTGTTTGATCAACGTCGCCATGTGGGCGAAGCCGCCAACCTTGCCATAGGTCTTGGCAGCCTGCTCGAAATTGAGATAGGTGAACGCGTGGGCTTGTGGCGAATTGGCCGGGACCTTGAAGTAATTCAACAAGTTCTCACCCACCAAATGCGGTGGGCGGCCATAGGCTTCGGACACGCCTAGGTTGACACTGGGCTCGCGGAAGTAAATGGGGTTCAACTGGGCGTGGCAGTCGGTGAAGTGCATGAAGCTGACATTGCCAAACTTGGGCAAGTCGTACATGCGCTGCGCGGCAGCCATGTCGCCGGCGAGCACCTCTTTTTGGCCCAACGCCATACCGCCCGCGCTGGCCACAGCCAGCAGTTGCAAAAATTCGCGACGTCCAATGCTCATACGAATATCTCTTATTAATTGATTACTGATATTTCAAAACTTAAAAATGGCCGGTTGATTATGCCGACCATTCAGACAAGCCTCAAGCGCCGGTGTGCACCGACGCCTGACGCTGTGTCAAACCACCATCAATTTGCGTTGACAGGTGACTTTGGATCCAACAGCAACGCCATCACGTGCTGGATTTGCGCTTGATCCAAAATGCCGTTGTGGCCGGCACGTGGCATGTTGGAACAGGCGTTGTAAGCACGCGCGTTCCACAACTTACCCCATGTGTATTCCACAATGGCTTTAGACGCTGGGCTTGAAGGGTCGCTCACGCCGCGCAGTTTGCCGTAGTTGTACAAGCTTGGGCCCAAGGTGCCGTAAGACACCTGCGCTTTGTCAATCTGGTGGCAGTTGTAGCAGTTGCCGCCATTCTCACCACCCGCTTTGTCTTTCCAAGTCAAGCCCTTGCCACTGGCCGCGATTTTCTCGCCTTTTTTCCAGTCGCCCAGGAACTTACCGTCGGTAGGCCACTGGATGGTCTTGAGTTGCGCGGCTTCAATCGCTGCGGCCGTTGCACTGTCCAATGGCTTACCAGCCACATCGGCAGCGCTGCACAGGCGGTTGGCTTCGTCTTGCTGCAAGCGCTCGACTTTGGCAATGCCCTTGCTTTGGAACGACGTCTTCACCACTTCAGCGGTGCGTTTGTCTGCGTCCGCGCTGGACATGGTGGTTGACATGCAACCAGCCAAGACCAGGGCTGAAGCCAGCAACGAGATAGGAATGTATTTTTTCATGGTGTCTCTCCTTATCGCTTGATAGCAGGTGCGATGCTCTCGGCACCCTTGGCATTCACGCCCATGTACACGCCCAAAGCGATGGTGGCATCACTGGCGTACTTGGGCTCTGGAAAGCGTTGCTGACGGTAGCAGTCGTTCAAGCGCTTTTGCATAGGCCACATCTGGCCATTGCCCACGCGGTAGGCAGGCCATGCTGCAAAGCCGATGCCGTCGCCGGGGTTGACCGTGAGGTTAGGCAAACCTTGCAAACGGATGCGCTTGCCATCTTCACCGTGGCATGTGGCACAAGCGAAGTCGTGCGGACCTGAGCGCATGAAGAACAAGCGTTTGCCCACTTCGTACATTTCACGCTCTTGAGGGTGGGCTTGTGACAAGTTGATGTCCATACCCTTTGACTGTGCCGACACATAGGTGGCGATGTCACGGATGTTGGCTTGCTCGCCTTTGCCGTACGCGGTCTTGGCCAGCTCAGCGGCATTGAAGCCTTGCAGTGTTTCCATACAAGTCAGCAAGCGCGATTCCAAGTCTTGCACTCGACCGGTGTCGGCAAAGAACTTGGGCAATTCAACAAATGCACCTTTGACAACGCCTGGGCCTTTGCCCAAGTCACATTGCTCAAGGCTTACGTTTTTGGGGCCGCGTGGCATGGTCCACAGCTCTTCGCCAGCCATTTCAAATAGTTCTGCGGGGTTGCCGTCTTGCAGCATTTCGCGGTATTTCGCAATGCCAGCCTCGGTTTCATCAGCATGAGCCGATGCCATCAAGCCAGATGCGAGCAATGCCAGTAGGGCAATTTTGCGTTTCATCGAGAGTCTCCTTCTTCTTTGTGAAAAAGGCCGAAACATGATGTTCCGGCCTGTGCGCTTGACTCGTCTCGATTAGGAGACGGTGACCTCATCGGTGCGGCTATCGCCCTTGTTGTCTTTCCAGCTGACCACAACTTTGTCACCGGCTGCGCCGCCTTCAAAGCTGAATGCCAAGTACGGGTTCTGCGATACGGCAGAGCCCCACTGCGCGCTCAGAACGGTTTTGCCGTTGTGCGTTGCAGTGACATCGCTGATGTAGTGTGCGGGGATGATGTTGCCAGATGAATCTTTACGCTGGCCACCTTCCATGATGTGTGCCATCAAGGCGCGTACGGTGACTACGCCGTTGTCTGCCTTGGCACGGATGCGCATTGGACGTCCCATGTTGCTAACTCCTAATTCAATGTTTGTGTGTGTAAGTGGGTTTGCTGAGCGGGCTGTTTAGCCGCCGCATCCGCCCAAGGTAACTTTGGTCTCTTTGGAAGCTGCGTACAGCTTGCCATCGGCTTTAACCACAACGGTTACGTTAGAGGTTTGACCCATCTTCAAACGCGTTTGCACATCGGCTTTGGTACCAGCGGGAATGCTGAAGCCGGCAGCCATTGGGAACGGGTTCTTTTCGACCAAGAACCAAATGTCCGTGGTGTTAGGAATGTTGCTGACGGCACCAACAGGCACCACAGCGCCGTTTTCGGCGATATCGGGTGTGACCACCTGAATGTCACCGCTGTCGGCGGGCTTAGCGCCCAAAGCGCCGATGGCGTCTGCATAGCTTTTGGCTTCGAAACCTGGGCGTGTCTCGGCGGCGAGCGCCTGCGCTTGGGTAATGATGCCCAGTGACACCAGGGTGCTCAATGCACCGGCGGTTTTGATCACTTGACGACGTGTCGTGTTCATATCATCTCCTTAAAAAATTGGGTTGGAACACAGGTTTTAATGTGACCTCTAGACCAACAACGGGTGTGATCTTAGTCTAAGAGGCTTGGGTAAGAAAGCGCGGAGAAATGTATCCCAGCGTATCAGTTGGGCGCACCAGCCAACACCCATTCGGCCAACACTTTGGCGTCGGCGTCGCTCAAACGGCCTTGCGCGGGCATGGGA
>JANREF010000126.1:0-5766 GCA_030726195.1 Burkholderiaceae bacterium
GGAGTTCCATGTTGTGGGCGGTGTGGTGTTTGAGGGGGGGGCTGCGGTGTGCGGGTAGCGGGGCTCGACGTGCAGGTTGCAGTGCGTGGTGTGTGGTGTGTCGTGCGATGGAGGCGTAGGCAGGGGTCAGCGGTTGTGCAAGTCCCACACCGAGGGGTGGGTGTGCACCAAGCCCATGTCAAAGCTGCGCCCGGCCATGTGGTCTTGTACGGACTGCCACACCAGCGGGCTGCGGTGGCGGTCTTGGCTGTTTTGTATTTGTTCGGGTGTGAGCCAAATGGCCCGCACAATGCCTTTGTCCAATGGCTGCCCGGGCACCAGTTCACCCACGTGGCCGCTGTAGGCAAAGCGCAAGTAGGTGACGTCTTGCACGGGCTTGCCAGTGCCCAGGTTGCGCTGAAAGCGGGACAAATAAATGCCCACCAAGGCAGTGGGCTCGAAATGGTGCGCGGTTTCCTCGAAAGCTTCGCGCGCGCAGGCCTGCTCGGGGCTCTCGCCGGGGTCTAGGTGACCGGCGGGGTTGTTCAGTCGCAGGCCTTCGGGCGTGTGCTCTTCCACCAGCAAATACTCGCCGTTTCGCGCCATGATCGCGGCGACCGTGGCACTGGGCTTCCAACGTTGTCTTGTCATGTTGGCAATTATGGCGAGAAACGACTGGGTATTTACCCGTAATTCGCTACTAAATGCTTGCAATGACCCGGCTGCCGTCGCGAGAGGGCACTACTATGCAGTAAAGTCCGAAATATAGTTGGTTGCTTATATATCGGTAAGCGCTGATGTTCATCAGATGACGTGTTGAATGCTTGGAGTACTTCCTATGAAAATTGGCGTTGTTGCCCAAACGCGCCCGGGTGAATCCCGAGTTGCGGCCACACCGGAGACGGTGAAAAAGCTGTTGGCCCAAGGCCATACTGTGCTGGTGCAAGCTGGCGCTGGCGTTGAGGCCAGTGTGACCGATGCGGCCTACGAGGCTGTAGGCGCTCAGATTGGCGCGGCTGGCGATGCCTGGGGCTGTGAAATGGTGTTGGTGGTGCGTTGCCCCGATGATGCAGAGGTTGCGCTCATGCAAGCCGGTGCCTGCGTGGTGGGCATGCTCAACCCCTTTGATGCCGACGGCCTCAAGCGTTTGGCTGCGGCCAAGCTCACGGCGTTTGCACTGGAGGCCGCGCCGCGCACCACGCGCGCGCAGAGCATGGACGTGCTGAGCTCGCAGGCCAACATCGCCGGTTACAAGGCTGTGCTGGTAGCGGCCAACGAATACCAACGGTTTTTCCCCATGCTGATGACGGCTGCGGGCACGGTCAAGGCCGCGCGCGTGGTGGTGTTGGGCGTGGGCGTGGCTGGTTTGCAAGCCATTGCAACGGCCAAGCGTTTGGGCGCCGTGATTGAGGCCAGCGACGTGCGCCCCAGCGTGAAAGAACAAATTGAATCGCTGGGTGGTAAGTTCATTGAGGTGGCCTACGAGACCGACGAAGAACGCGAAGCCGCGCAGGGTGTGGGTGGCTATGCCAAGCCCATGCCCGCGAGCTGGTTGGAGCGCCAAAAAGCCGAGGTGGCCAAGCGTGTGGCCGTGGCCGACGTGGTGATTTCTACGGCGCTCATCCCCGGGCGCGCTGCGCCAGAGCTGATCACGCCTGAGATGGTGGCGTCCATGAAGCCGGGCTCGGTGATTGTGGATTTGGCCGCAGGTCGCGGTGCGGTTGGCCCGCATGGCGAAGCGGGTGGCAACTGTGTGCTCACGCAGGCTGACAAAGTGGTGAACGTAGACGGCGTGAAGCTGGTGGGCTACACCAACTTGGCGGCCATGGTGGGGGCCGACGCCAGCGCCTTGTACGCGCGCAACGTGTTGGACTTCTTGAAGCTGGTGTTGGACAAAGACAAAGGCTTCCATGTGGACATGGACGACGACATTGTGGCGGCCTGTTTGATGACGCGCGACGGCCAAGTGTTGCGCGCCTGATACCAACCACCTCACAACAAACCAAGGTTAACCAAGGAATTGATATGGCGCTCATAGACCCGACCATCACCAACCTCATTATTTTTGTACTGGCCATCTACGTGGGTTATCACGTGGTGTGGACGGTCACGCCTGCGCTGCACACGCCGCTGATGGCGGTGACCAACGCCATTTCTGCCATCGTGATTGTGGGTGCCATGTTGGCCGCCGCGCTCACTGAGACTGGCCTGGGCAAAACCCTGGGCATGTTGGCGGTGGCCTTGGCTGCCGTGAACGTGTTTGGCGGGTTTTTGGTCACGCGCCGCATGTTGGAAATGTTTAAGAAGAAAGACAAGAAGGCAGCCAAGCCAGCAGGAGAGCAAGCATGAGCATGAACCTTGTGACCTTGTTGTATTTGGTGGCCAGTGTGTGCTTTATTCAAGCGCTCAAGGGCCTGAGCCACCCCACCACGTCGATTCGTGGCAACGTGTTTGGCATGGTCGGTATGGCCATTGCCGTGGGCACGACGGGCGCGCTGATTTACAAATTGTCCAGCGCCCCGCTTGAAGGCTTGGCCTATGTGGTGGTGGCCTTGTTGGTGGGCGGTGCAGCCGGTGCTGTCATGGCCAAGCGCGTTGAGATGACCAAGATGCCCGAGCTGGTGGCCTTCATGCACAGCATGATTGGTTTGGCTGCGGTGTGTATTGCCGGCGCAGCTGCGCTGGAGCCTGCGGCCTTTGGCATTGTGGGCGCAGTGGGCGAGCCTATTCCAGGGGGCAACCGCATTGAGTTGGCCTTGGGCGCGTTCATTGGTGCGATTACGTTCTCGGGCTCGGTGATTGCGTTTGGCAAGCTGTCGGGCAAGTACAAGTTCAGGCTGTTTCAGGGCGCTCCTGTGAGCTTTAAAGGGCAGCACCAGCTCAACTTTGCGTTGGGCGCGTTGGCCTTGTTCTTTTGCTTTGGCTTTTGGCATTCGCAAAGCGCAACCGACTTCATGTTGGTCACGGCCTTGGGCTTTGCGTTGGGCGTGTTGCTCATCATTCCCATTGGTGGTGCAGACATGCCGGTGGTGGTGTCCATGCTCAACAGCTACTCGGGCTGGGCGGCGGCAGGTATTGGCTTTTCCTTGAACAACAGCATGCTCATCATTGCGGGCAGCTTGGTGGGCAGCTCGGGCGCGATTTTGAGCTACATCATGTGCAAGGCCATGAACCGCTCGTTCTTCAGCGTGATTTTGGGCGGCTTTGGCGGTGAGGCTGCGCAAGCCGGTGCCGATGGTGCCGAGCAGCGCTCTGTCAAAAGCGGCAGCGCCGACGATGCCGCCTTTATTTTGGGCAACGCCGAGACCGTGGTGATTGTGCCGGGCTACGGCTTGGCGGTGGCGCGTGCGCAGCACTCGGTCAAAGAGTTGGCGCACAAGCTCACAGAGATGGGCGTGACGGTGAAATACGCCATCCACCCGGTTGCAGGGCGCATGCCTGGCCACATGAACGTGTTGCTGGCCGAGGCTGAAGTGCCTTACGACCAAGTGTTTGAGATGGAAGACATCAACGGCGAGTTTGGTCAGGCCGACGTGGCGATTATTTTGGGTGCCAACGACGTGGTGAACCCAGCGGCGCACACCAAAGGCAGCCCCATTTACGGCATGCCCATTTTGGAGGCCTACAAGGCCAAAACCGTCATCGTCAACAAGCGTTCAATGGCGGCGGGTTACGCAGGCTTGGACAACGAGCTGTTCTACATGGATAAAACCATGATGGTGTTTGGCGATGCCAAAAAGGTCATTGAGGAGATGACCAAAGCGCTGGAGTGAACGCGCATGCGCGGTGTGTGCGTGTGGCTTGCGTTGAAGCGCTTCGGCTTGCATGCGGGGATGTACCTAGGTTTTTAAGGGTCTTCCCAGCCGCGACATTCCAAAAGGTTTGATACAGTAGCAGTCAGTTTCGCGTCAGGGCATAGGCTATTTGCCGGTGGTCTTGAGCGCTGGCTGGCGCATGAGCCTTTCTCATGCAACGGTGCGGCGCGCAGGCGAAGCACGACGTCACAACAACAATTTCGGAGATGATTCTTATGTCAGAGCAAACCGCAGCACGCCCTTGGTTGGGCGCGTACCCGGAGGGGGTGCCCGCAGACATCGATGCCAGCCAATACAAATCGTTGGTCGAGCTGTTAGACAACAGCTTTAGGGATTTTGGGCCCCGTGCCGCGTTCAACTTTTTGGGCAAAGACGTCACCTACGCTCAGATCGATAAAGCGTCGACATCCATGGGCGCGTACTTGCAAAGCTTGGGGCTGGTCAAAGGCGACCGCGTGGCCGTCATGATGCCCAACGTGCCCAACTACCCTGTGGCCGTTGCCGCTATTTTGCGTGCGGGCATGGTGGTGGTGAACGTCAACCCCTTGTACACCGCACGCGAGTTGGAGCACCAACTCAAAGACTCTGGCGCCAAGGCCATCGTCATCATTGAAAACTTCGCAGCCACTCTAGAGGCCTGTATTGCCAACACGCCCATCAAGCACGTGGTGTTGTCGGCCATGGGCGACATGGTGGGTACGCTCAAGGGCGCCATCGTGAACTATGTGGTGCGCAACGTGAAGAAAATGGTGCCCGAGTTCGACCTGCCTTATGCCGTGCGTTTCAACGAGGCCTTGGCCCGTGGCGCGCGTATGAACTTGATGCGCCCCGACGTCAATGGCGACGATGTGGCCGTGCTGCAATACACCGGCGGCACCACAGGCGTGTCCAAAGGCGCGGTGCTGCTGCACCGCAACGTGGTGGCCAACGCGCTGCAATCTGAAGCGTGGAACGAGCCCGCCATGCGTGGCCTGCCCGCCGACGAGCAAGTCACCAACGTGTGTGCCTTGCCGCTGTATCACATCTTTGCGTTCACGGTCAGCATGATTTTGGCCATGCGCATGGGTGGCAAAACCATTTTGATCCCCAACCCGCGTGACTTGCCTGCGGTGCTCAAAGAGCTCAGCAAGCACCGCTTCCACTTGTTTCCAGCGGTGAGCACATTGTTCAACGGCTTGGCCAACCACCCCGACTTTGACACCGTGGATTGGAGTCACTTGCGCGTGTCTTTGGGCGGCGGTACTGCCGTGCAAAGCGGCGTAGCCAAGTTGTGGCTTGAAAAAACAGGCTGCCCCATTTGCGAAGGTTACGGCTTGTCCGAGACGTCGCCGTCGGCCAGCTGCAACCCTACCACCAGCCGTGTGTTCTCGGGCAACATTGGTGTGCCGATCCCAGGCACTTACCTCAAGTGTGTCGACGACGATGGCAACGAAGTGCCAGTGGGCCAGCCTGGTGAAATCGCCATCAAAGGCCCACAAGTCATGGCCGGTTACTGGCAGCGCCCTGACGAGACCGCCAAGGTGATGACGGCAGACGGCTACTTTTTGTCTGGTGACATTGGTGTGCAAGATGCGTCGGGCTTCTTCAAGGTGGTGGACCGCAAGAAAGACATGATTTTGGTGTCTGGCTTCAACGTCTACCCCAACGAAATTGAAGACGTGGTGTCGCAGCTCGACGGCGTGATGGAGTGCGCTTGCGTGGGTGAGCCCGACGACAAAACCGGCGAAGCCGTGAAGCTGGTGGTGGTGCGCAAGACCGCCAGCCTGACCGAAGAGCAGGTGCGCGAACATTGCCGCGCCAACCTCACCGGTTACAAGCAGCCACGCACGATTGAGTTCCGTCCCGAGCTGCCCAAGACGCCTGTGGGCAAGGTGCTGCGACGCGAGTTGCGCGGCTGATGCACTGAGGCTGCCCGCCAACACACAAGCGCCAAAGCCCGCAGGGGCCTTGGCGCTTTTTTTATTGTGAGTCC
>JANREF010000126.1:5866-6955 GCA_030726195.1 Burkholderiaceae bacterium
ACCCAGTTGGCCGTATCGAGTACCGCCAAGATGAGGCCGGTGAACTCGGCTTGTTGGCTGCCCACCGCGTTGATGACGATGCGCTCGTCGGCCATGACGTAGGCCAATGGCGTGCCCAAGTCGTTGCCCACGCAACGGGCCACCACTTCAGACCATTGCATGGTTGTGGCGGGCGTGTTGACGCGGCGGTACTCGCTGCCAGCGCTGTCAAACAACTCTTCAATCACCAGCTCAGAGCCAGGCGCGAGCACCGAGCGCACCGCAATTTCGGGGTACGCGCGGATGGGGCGCATGGTGGCGTTGGCACCGGCGCGACGCAGCCTGGCGCGGTTGCTGTCCATGATGGACTCGGCCACGATGTAGGCCGTGCTGCCCATGTCGCGCAAGCGGTGGATGAGGTCGAAGGTGGCAGCGTCGGAGTTGTTGTCCTCGGGGTCTGGTGCCAGCACCAAAATGACTTTGGCCAAGTTGGCGCTGACCGCCTCTAGGGTGTCTTGGCTGTTGCCCGAGCCGGTGTAGAGCAACACGTTCATGTCTTGCAGTTTGGTGGGCAAGCCGTGCGGGAAGCGGGTGGACACCACTTGCACGGGGGCGTGTTGGTAGTCGGGGTACTTGTTGAACTCTTGCACCACGATGCTCATGTAGTTTTCTACATTTTGCGGTGCGTTAAATACCAAAATATGATTTTTCATAGGCCACTTCCATGCCCCGGTTAACTGACGGCTGCGTCGCATGGCGCGGTCGTCCACGATCTGGCTCAGCAGTTTTGAAAACAGCATGATGCCAGGGATGATGAGTAAAGACACCGTGGCGATTTGCCCCAAGGTTGTCTTGGCCGATACGTCGCCGTAGCCCACGGTTGAGACGGTGACCAGCGACAGCCAAATGGCTTGCCAAGGCGTGAGGTCTTCCAGCCAGCTGATGGCAATCACGTGCGCCACCATGACCGCCAGCAAGGCCAGCGTTAGCCGGGTGATGCTGGTGCCAGCCGGACGCCCAGGCAGTGGCGTGCGTTGGAACCAGTTGGCGAAAAGGGCAAAGATGGGCATGCGGGCTGGGGTGGACGGCCTGAATCGGCTGGCAGAATTT
>JANREF010000127.1 GCA_030726195.1 Burkholderiaceae bacterium
GGCCCACACGGGCACGGTTTTTAAGAGACGCGACTCCAGCGTGAGTCGCTTTTTTTCGTCTAATAGACTGTGATAATTTCACTTTCAGGCCACGTGGCCCACACACCATTCAGGAGATAACAATGATTAAAGTCGGCGATAGCATTCCAGCAGTTACGCTCATGGAGTACGTTGAGGTTGAAGGCAACGGCTGTAGCATTGGCCCCAACCCAGTGTCCAGCCTAGACGCGGCAAAGGGCAAGACCATTGCCTTGTTTGCACTGCCAGGCGCCTTCACGCCTACATGCTCAGCACAGCACGTGCCCGGTTTCCGTGATCATGCCCAGGCGTTCAAAGACGCAGGCGTTGACGAAATTTGGTGCCTCAGCGTGAACGACGCCTTTGTGATGGGTGCGTGGGGTCGCGAGCAGCAAACCGGCGGCAAAGTGCGCATGTTGGCCGATGGCGATGCGGCTTTCGCAAAGGCCACGGGCTTGACCCTGGACCTGACGGGCAAGGGCCTCGGTTTGCGCAGCAACCGCTACTCTATGTTGGTCAAAGATGGTGTTGTCACCACGCTTAACATCGAAGGCCCTGGCAAATTTGAAGTGAGCGATGCCGCTACGATTCTGGCGCAAGCCAAGGGCTAATCGCTATCAACGTGCTGCACGCGCGTGCAGCACCAGCATTGCAAATGCACCAAGCCGCCCGAGCGATCGAGGCGGCTTTTTACATTCAGGGCACATTGTGTGCAACACGCTGTGGCATTGGCAACGTGCCCACTCCTCCATGCGCTCAAGGGGCTGTCGGCGTTACAGGTGGGCCAATAGGTATTGCGAACCCGCAATGGGGCTGAGGTAGTAAGGCGGGATTTCGACGAAGCCAGCATTGGCGTACAAGTGCCGCGCCGCCTCAAACTCCTCGAGCACGTCCAGCAAGATGTGCGTGTAGCCCGCGGCACGCGCTTGCACCATGCACTGTTCTATGAGTTGTTCACCCAAGCCAAAACCGCGAAACGCTTTGGTCACGAAGAGTCGTTTCATTTCGCAAGCGTTGGGGTAGTCGACATCAGGCAGTGGTCTAAAAGCGCAGCAGCCAGCGGCCTCGCCATCAACAAAGGCGAGCAACAAGCCCCCGTTGGGCTGGGCGTACTCGCCGGGCAGGGTGGCCAGCTCAGACTCAAAGTCCTGAAAGCCCAGATCGACCGACAGGCTGTCCCCATACAGCGCAATCAGTGCGCGTGCCATCTCCACCTCCTGCGGGCTGCACTGCAAACGCACTTCTATCTGTGGACCTGTCTCGCTGTTCATGTGGGTTAATGATAGCGCGAGCGACGTGCGCCGCACTGGCCGTGGGTCTTAACCCCCAAAACGAGCAACGCCCCAGGCCACCAGTGCCGCGCACAGCACCCAAACAGCCGCGCCTGATAGCCAAACCCAAAGGCCATCACGGCTTGCGGGCGCATCAATGGCGCTTGCACCCACATGGTCGCCGTGCAGCATGGCAGGCAGCAAATTGCGCTTGCGCTTGAACGCATAAAACACAATCGCACCGAGGTGCAGCGCGACCAAGGCGATGATCAGTAGCTTGCCCGGACCCGTGTGGTAGGCGCCTGCGGCATCCACAATCGCGCTGGGCGCGTGTGCGGCCAACGGACCAGCCGTTGCGATGTCGTCGTCGCTGAACAGGCCCGCAGTGGCCTGTGCACCCACCACAGCCAACAGCCCCACCACCGACCACGAGCCTGTTGGGCTGTGACCCAAGATATCGCTGTCGCGTGTGGATTGGTTGCCACGCAAGTAGCGCACAACACCTGCGGGGCTCAGGCGGAACTGCGAAAAACGGGACCAATGTCCCCCAACAAAGCCCCAAACGACGCGAAACATGAGCAAGCTGAGCACCAAGTAACCCGCACGCATGTGCCACACCATGGCGTTACCACCAATATTTCCCGATACGATCAGCGCCACTATGGCCACTGCCAAGGCCCAGTGAAACACCCGCGTGGGACCATCCCAAACCCTATGTTTATGTATGGACATAACGTTCCTTTAAGCTTGAGCAACCGAGATGCGGTTTATAAATTAGTTCGCACAAGGCGTTGCGGCAATAATACCCATGTACTGGCATGTCGTCGGTATGTTGGCGCCGAGCCGCCGCGCATGATTCGTACCAACAACCTTAAGGAAGTTACCATGACCAGCCTACGCAACACATCACTCGTCGCCATTTTGGCCCTCGCCTGCGCAGCCCCCGCAATGGCACAGTTTAAAAATGCCAAGCATGCCGTTGAATACCGCCAAGCGGCCTTCACGGTCATGGGCAAACACTTTGCGAGCCTAGGCGCTATGGTCAGCGGTAAAGCACCATTCGACGCAGCCAAAGCCAAGGCTGATGCGCAAGTGGTCGCCATGGTCAGCACCTTGCCCTGGTCTGGCTTTGGCCCTGAGACCGAAGACGTCAAGTCCGATGCAAAAATGGAGGTGTGGCTGGAAAAAACCACCTTTGAGCAGGGCGCACAGCGCCTGACGAAAGCCGCAGCGGACTTGGCCACAGCAGCCGACTCGGGCAACTTAGACCAGATCAAACTGGCTTTTGGCGCCACCGCTAAAAGCTGCAAGGCCTGTCACGACAGCTACCGCAACTAAGCCTGCGCCAGCAGCTCTTCAATCAGCCGATGAAGGGCTGCAAAGTCGGGTGGGCCGACAAAGCTTTTGACGATCTCACCGCGTTTGTTCACGATGAACGTGGTGGGCGTGAGCTTCACATCACCCCACGCTTGCGCATTCGCCCCCGTGTTGTCGAGTGCCACCTTGAATGGCAACGCGCGCGTTTGGGCAAAGTTCACAACGTAGGCGGGTGGGTCGTAATCCATGGCCACTGCCAGGGTGTCAAACCCTTTGTCGGCATAGGCGTTGTGTGTGGCAACGAGCTCGGGCATTTCAGCCACACAGCTCGTGCAGCTCGTGGCCCAAAAATTGACCAGCAGCACCTTGCCAGCAAAATCGCTGGTTTGTACCGAACTGCCGTCCAACAGCACAAAGCGGGATTCAGGCGCAGGTTGCTTGGCACCGCAACCGCTCAGCAACGCAAACAACAACACGGCACAAGCGCTGAAAAAGCTGCTGCGCAAACTCGGCAGTGAACGTAACATGGCACCCAGCATAAAAAAGTAGATAACAAACTACACGGCCACACCAGGGAGCGTCACCATGCAAAGAAGGCAATTTAACCACGTACTGACACAAACAGCACTTGTAACCCCACTGTGGCTGGCGGCCAAGCCCGCGCAAGCGCTCACGCAAGCTCAGGCAGCGCAGGCGCTCAAGGACAGCTTACAAGCTGGCGCGCAGTTTGCGGTGAAACAATTGGGCACTACAGATGGATTCTGGGCGGCTGAAAAAGTTCGCATTCCCTTGCCACCATTTTTAGCGCAGGCGCAGCCTTTGCTCAAAACGTTTGGTCAAGGCCAGCGGTTAAACGCCTTGCATTTGGCCATCAACCGCGCGGCTGAATCCGCCGTGGCAAGCGCACTGCCGCTGCTGCAAGGGGCGGTATCTCGCCTGAGTGTGAGCGACGCAGTGTCCATTTTGAAAGGTGGCGACACCGCGGTCACCGATTACTTCGCAGCAGCCACACGCGCGCCACTGCAAGCGCAATTTTTACCGGTGGTTCGGCGCACAACAGATCAATACAACGCCAGTGCGCAGTACACCAAACTGTTGGCCAAAGCCAAGCGCTTTGGCGTGGGCAAGGACCAGCCCGACACCGTCGCAGACCACGTCACCGCCACAGCCTTAGACAGTTTGTATGCCACGCTGAGTGAAGCCGAGCAGCGCTTGCGCGCCAGCCCACGTCAAGCCGCTACCCAGTTGTTGCGCCAGGTGTTTGGCAGCTTGTAGCGTATGCGCTTGTGCTTGGTGTAGCGAAGGGTTGGGGTTGGCCTAGGCCTTCAATGTGCGCCGCGCTGTGTCTAGGCGCTGCTCCAAATAAGCGCCAAAGAAGTCCGGCACGGCCACCCCCACAATGCGCTCGGCAATCTCTTTGCCGCTGGCATTGAAGAACAACAGTGTGGGCGCGAAACGTGCGTCCCAGCGTTTGGAGATGGCTTTGGCTGTGCGTGCCACGCCATCGAAGTCGTCGATCAAATTGACGCTATCGGTAATGTTGAGTTGTATGGCCACCAACTCCTTGGCTGCAGCCATAGGGCCCAAGTGGTGGTCGCGCACCAAGTCGCAATACGGGCAGCCGGGCAAACTGGTCATCACCACCAAAGGCTGGGCATTGCGTTGCGCCAACGCACTTTGGCGAGGGAGGGAGGTGGCAATGTCTAGGTTCATGTTGTGTCTCGCTGTGCAAGTGAGGTGCTCAGGCCACGATGCCCTGCGCCTTCAGCGCTGTAATATCGGCTTCGGACAGCGCCAGCAGCTCGCGCAGCACCGCATCGGTATGCTGCCCAAGCGTCGGTGGCGGGTGCCGCTGCGCGACGGGTGTTGCACTGAGTTTAAGCGGACTGGCCACCAATGACACATCCCCGTTGAGCGGATGTGCCCAGTGCTCAACCATGCCACGTGCTTGGACTTGAGGGTCTTCAAACACCTCGGCTAGGCTGTTGATGGGGCCGCAGGGAACCTTGGCAGCTTCCAGTGCGCTGAGCCAGTAGCCTTTGCTGCGCGTGGTCATGAGCTGGGCCATGGCAGGCACCAACGTGTCGCGGTTGCGCACACGGTTGGCATTGGTGGCGTAGCGCGGGTCGCTCGCCCACCCTATGGCCTGCTCGCTGGCGACTGATAAGACGTCACAAAACTTTGCAAACTGCCCGTCGTTGCCCACAGCCACAATCATGTGCTGCGCTTGTCCGTCGCCGTCAGGCGCGGTTTCAAATACTTGGTAGGGCACGATGTTCATATGTGCATTGCCCGCGCGCCCGGGCACCTTGCCGGTTTGCTGGCCCGAGACCAAGTAGTTGGCGCCTAGGTTGGCCAGCATGGCCACTTGGGTGTCCAGCAAGGCCATGTCCACGTATTGCCCCTGGCCTGTCGCCTCCGCATGGCGCAGCGCGGCCAAGATGCCGACCGTGGCATACATGCCGGTGAACAAGTCGGCCACGGCGACGCCCACTTTTTGGGGGCCACCACCGGGCAAGTCGTCGCGCTCGCCCGTCACGCTCATGAGCCCACCCATACCTTGTATGGCGTAGTCATAGCCGGCGCGGTCTTTGTAGGGGCCGTTTTGACCAAAACCAGTAATCGAGCAGTACACCAGCTTGGGGTTGATGTGGCGCAAGCTGTCAAAGTCCAGCCCGTAGCGGGCCATATCGCCCACCTTGAAGTTTTCTACAAAAATATGGCAATGTGCGACCAGCTGCTTGATAAGGGTTTGTCCGCCAGGCGTGGCAATGTCACAGGCGATGGCGCGCTTGTTGCGGTTGGTGCCCAAGTAATAGGCCGCTTGGTCGGTGTCTTGACCTTGGTCGTTGGGTAGGAAGGGTGGCCCCCACCCCCGCGTGTCATCGCCCTGGCCGGGACGCTCCACTTTGATGACGTCGGCGCCGAGGTCGCCTAAATTTTGCGTGCACCAGGGCCCGGCCAATACACGAGACAGGTCCAGAACCCGTATACCATCCAACGCATGAGAAGAATTGAACATAGTCATACCGCTATTGTGCGCAATTTGGCGCGCCGTGCCTTGCTGCTGTGCGGTGTTGTTGTCGCATTGGTAGCCTGTAGCCCCGCTTACAACTGGCGCACGCTCAACTTGGACAGCGTAGGCGCTCAGGCGTTCATGCCCTGCAAGCCCGAATACTCGACGCGCGATATACCCCTGCTCGATGGCGCATCCACAGTCAAGTTGCACATGCAAGCCTGTGATGTGGGCGATGCCACCTTCGCCGTGTCTTGGCTCAACGTGCCACAGGGGCAAGCAGCGCCCGCAGCGTTAGAGCGTTGGTTGGCTGCGAGTTTGGCTGGGGCACAAGTTGGTGACGCACCGCTGGTGAGCGATTGGTCGGTGAAGGGCGCGTTGCCCGCCAAGCGATACAGCGCACAGGGCCGACGCCACGATGGGCAAGCGATTGCTGTGGACATTGGCATGGCCCAGCGCGGCCCAAGTGTGGTGCAGCTGGCCATTTATGGTGGCAAACCTACACAGCGCGAACGGCTGGAATTTTGGCAAAACTTAGCGTGGCAGCCCTGATCGCACGTCAAGCGGCCGATAATAGCAAGCTATGACTGCCATCGTTGTGATCGCCCATGCCCCGCTTGCCAGCGCGTTGCGCGCTTGCGTGGCACATGTGTTTCCCGACGATGTGGGCTGCGTGCAAGCCTTGGATGTGCCCGCAACAGACCAAGTCGATGCCGTGTTTGAGCAAGCCAAAGCCTTGCTACCCAGCCACGGTGAGGCGCTGGTGCTGACCGACATGTTTGGCGCAACGCCAGCCAACGTGGCCTCGCGCTTGGCCAGTGTCGGCGGCTGCCGTGTGCTGGCCGGTGTGAATTTACCCATGTTGTTACGTGCCGTGTGCTACCGCGATCAGCCCGTAGACCAGTTGGTCATCAAGGCCGTCGCTGGCGGCACGCAAGGCATCATGCCCGTCGTCTTGACGGCACCTCAAAACCAACCCAAACGCGCCCATGATCCGCAAGACCATCACCATCAGCAATAAGTTGGGCCTGCACGCGCGTGCATCGGCCAAGCTCACCAAGCTCGCCGGCAGCTTTGAGTGTGACGTTTGGATGACGCGCAACACGCGGCGCATCAATGCCAAAAGCATCATGGGCGTCATGATGTTGGCTGCTGGCTTGGGCGCCGAGGTTGAGATCGAAGTCGACGGCAGCGACGAGCAAGCCGCCATGCAAGCGTTGGTGGCACTGATTGACGACAAGTTCGGAGAAGGCGAGTGAGTTTTTCTAT
>JANREF010000128.1 GCA_030726195.1 Burkholderiaceae bacterium
TGTGTGTGCTGTGCATGGCTTAAGCGTATCTCAAATTGCGGTTGGCTGCGCGCTGCGGTTTACGCGGTGTACGGTGCGCGCGCGGCTTAGGCCGCACCGTTGGCGCCGCCCAGCGCTGTGGGCGCACGTGTGATGGCGTGCTCTTTGACGGGTAGGTTGATCAGGCCTGCGGCAATGCCCAAGCCAATGGCCAAGTACCACACCACGTCGTAGCTGCCCGTCGAGTCGTACAGCACGCCGCCCAGCCACACGCCCATGAAACTGCCGATTTGGTGGCTGAAAAACACGAACCCGCCCAGCATGCTCAAGTGCTGCACACCAAAAATACCCGCGACGATGGCGTTGGTGGGGGGCACTGTCGACAGCCACAACACGCCCATCACCGCCGAGAACACGTACACGCTCATGGGGCTGAGCGGCACCAGCAAAAACACCGCAATCACCGCTGCGCGGGCAAAGTAAATGAAGGCCAAGATATGGCGCTTGGCCAAGCGTTGGCCCAACGCGCCGGCCGCGTAGGTGCCAAACACGTTGAACAAGCCAATGAGCGCCAGCGCATAGCTGGCCACCAATGGGGGCAAGCCTTCGTCCCGCAAGTAGCTGGGCATGTGAACGCCAATGAACACCACTTGGAAGCCACACACAAAATAGCCTGCCATCAGCAGCTGGAAGCTGGGGTAGCGCATGGCCTCGCGCAGTGCCTGCATGATGGACTGCTCGCGCGGCACGGCGCTGGGGCCGTTGAGGTTTTTCTCGCGCAGGCCAATGGCCAGCGGCACCATCAGCAACACGGCGGCGGCCAGCACCAGCAAGGCGTTGTGCCAGCCGAGTTGGAAAATCAGTTGTCCTTCGACGGGCACCATTAAAAACTGGCCAAAAGAGCCCGCTGCAGCGGCCACACCCATGGCCCACGAGCGCTTGTCCGCAGACACGTTGCGCCCAATAACGCCGTAAATCACCGCATACGTGGTGCCCGCTTGCGCCGCGCCAATGAGCACGCCTGTGGTGAGTGCAAAACCCAGCGGCGTGTTGGCCGTGGCCATGCCCACCAAACCCAGCATGTACAACACGGCACCGGCCACAATCACCCTGAAGGCGCCAAATTTGTCGGCTGCCATGCCCGCGAAAATGCCGAAAAAGCCCCAGGAGATGTTTTGAATGGCAATGGCCAGCGAGAACGCCTCGCGGCTCCAGCCCTGCTCTTGCGTGATGGGCTGCAGCCACAGGCCAAAGCCGTGGCGAATGCCCATAGACAGCGTCACGATGGCGGCGCCGCACACCAGTACTTGTGTGAGCGAGAGGGTTTTGCTTGCGTTGGTCATGCCGTACTGTAGCTGTGTTGGCCAGCGTACTGTGTCTTGTAGG
>JANREF010000129.1 GCA_030726195.1 Burkholderiaceae bacterium
GTGTCTGCCATGCAAAAGCTGCTCGCCAAGGCGGGCTGGACAGTGGCCGATGTGGACTTGTTTGAAATCAATGAAGCCTTTGCCGTGGTGCCTATGGCGGCCATGGTGGACCTGGGCATCAGCCACGACAAGGTCAACGTGCATGGTGGTGCCTGCGCCCTGGGCCACCCCATTGGTGCCAGCGGCGCGCGCATCATCGTGACCTTGCTCAATGCCTTGCAGTTGCGCGGTCAACGCCGCGGTGTGGCGTCGCTGTGTATTGGCGGTGGCGAGGCCACAGCCATGGCGTTTGAGCTGGTGTAGTCGCACGCAACAACGCGTCGACCGCGCCGCCCACTTCAACTCATCTTTCACACACACATAGGCAGGCTCGCATGGTACTGAACGACGATCAACGCATGGTGCAAGAGGCTGTTCGCGCTTTTGCCCAAGAGCAGCTGTGGCCGCACGCGCCCGAGTGGGACAAGTCGCACACCTTTCCGGTGGCGGCGCACAAAGGCTTGGCCGAGCTGGGTTGCTACGGCATTTGCGTGCCGGAGTCGCTGGGTGGCGCAGGCCTGGATTACGTCACCTTAGCCGTTGTGCTGGAAGAAATTGCAGCGGGTGACGGCGGCACCAGCACTGTGATCTCGGTCACCAACTGCCCTGTCAACGCCATACTCATGAAAAACGGCAACGCGCAGCAGCAGCGCGACTGGCTCACACCGTTGGCGCAAGGTCAGATGCTGGGTGCGTTTTGCCTGACCGAGCCCCATGTGGGCAGCGACGCTTCAGGTCTGCGCACCACCGCAACCCGCGAGGGTGACGAGTACGTTCTCAATGGCGTGAAGCAATTCATCACCAGTGGCAAAAACGCCGACGTCGCCATTGTCATTGCCGTCACCGATAAGGCCGCTGGCAAAAAAGGCATGAGCGCATTTTTGGTGCCCACCAATGCCCCTGGCTATGTGGTGGCGCGTTTGGAAGACAAGCTGGGCCAGCATTCCAGCGACACCGCACAAATCAACCTGGAAAACTGCCGCATACCCGCACAGAACCTGCTGGGCAGCGAGGGCGAGGGTTACCGCATTGCCTTGGGTGCGTTAGAGGGCGGGCGCATCGGTATTGCGTCGCAAAGCATTGGCATGGCCAGAAGCGCGCTGGACTGCGCGCTGACCTACGCCAAGCAGCGCGAATCGTTCGGGCAGCCCATCTTCAACCACCAAGCGGTGGGTTTTAAGTTGGCCGAGATGGCCACGCAGATTGAAGCGGCACGCGCACTCACCCTGCACGCCGCGGCCATGCGCGATGCAGGCTTGCCTTGCTTGAAAGAAGCGGCCATGGCCAAGCTGTTTGCCAGTGAAATGGCCGAACAAGTGTGCAGCCAAGCCATACAAGTGCACGGCGGCTACGGCTATGTGAGCGACTTTCCCGTAGAGCGCATTTACCGCGACGTGCGCGTGTGCCAAATTTACGAGGGCACCTCAGACGTGCAAAAAATCCTCATTCAAAGGGCGCTGGCCACTTGAGGCCGGGTTTCTCTAGGGTTACGCCCCCAGTAGGGTGGCCAAGCACCTAGAATCGCTGGCTATGAAGATTCTTATTCTTGGAGCCGGCCGCGTCGGGGAAAGCGTGGCTGAGAGCTTGGTGTCGGAGCGCAACGACATCACCATGATCGACACCGACGCCGCGCGCCTGCGCGACTTGCAAGACAGGCTGGATTTGCGCGGTGTGGTGGGCAATGGCATTCAGCCTTCGGTGTTGCGCCAAGCCGGTGCCGACGACGCCGACATGATGATCGCCTGCTCGGCCATGGACGAGACCAACTTGGTGGTGTGCAAAGTTGCCCATGATGTCTTTGGCATCCCCACCACCATTGCGCGCTTGCGCAGCAACGAGTTCCAAGAAGGCGACGACTTGCTGTCGCGCAGCGGCTTTGCGGTAGATCATGTGATTTGCCCGGAAGAGTCGGTGATGGACTACATCCATCAACTCATCCAATACCCAGAAGCCTTGCAAGTGCTGCACTTCTCGCAAGAGCGCGCCAGCATGGTGGCCGTGCGCGCCGTCTCTGGCAGCGCTTTGGCGGGTCACACCTTGGGTGAGTTCAAAGAGCTGTTCCCGTCTGCGGAAATGCGTGTGGTGGCCATTTACCGCCATGGCGTGGAAATACCCAACAAGGCCGACACCCGCATATTGGAAGGCGACGAAGTGTTTGTTTTGGCCGACAAGCAAAAGATACGCGATGTGTTGTTTGCCCTGCACAAGCGCGACCAGCCCGTGCAGCGCATCATGATCGCAGGTGGCGGGCGCGTGGGCATGCGCTTGGCGCGCAGCCTAGAGGGGCAGTACCAAGTCAAAATCATTGAGCGCGATAAAAAGCGCTGCGAGTACTTGGCCGAGCAGCTGCCCAGTGATGTACTCATATTGCAAGGCGATGTGGCCGACGCCGATTTGCTGCAGGAAGAAAACGTGGGTGAGATGGACTTGTTTTTGTCGCTCACCAACGACGATGAAGACAACATCATGTCCGCCATGCTCGCCAAACGCATGGGCGCGCAGCGCGTGATGGCCCTCATCAACCGGCGCGCGTACGCCGAGATGATGGAGGGCTCGACCATAGACATCGCCATTTCACCGGCACAGACCGTCATTGGTGAGTTGCTCGCGCACATGCGCCGAGGCGATGTGGCTGCGGTGCACAGCCTGCGTCGGGGTGCGGCTGAAGTGCTAGAAGGCGTGGCCAGAGGCGATGTGAAAACATCCAAGCTGGTGGGGCGGCGTTTGGAAGAAATCAAGCTGCCCAAAGGCGCCAGCATCGGTGCGATCGTGCGCGGCGAGGGCAAGGACTCCAGCGTGCTCATGCCCCACCACGACACACTCATTCAAACGGATGACCACATCATTGTGTTCATACCCAACAAACGCTATGTGCGCGACGTGGAAAAACTGTTCCAAGTCAGCGCCACCTTTTTTGGCTGAGCGCAGGCATGTACGACTTTAAGCCTGTACTCGCCGCGCTGTCGCGTGTGCTACTTGTGTTCTCTCTCACCTTTTGGGTGCCGTGGGCATGGGCTTGGTGGGGCGATGAGCACCGCTTGCAAGAGGTCTGGCTCATTGGCTTTGCGGCCACCTTTGTGTGTGGCTTGCTGCTGATGTGGTGGACGCAGGCGCACCGCCGCGAGCTCATGCCCAAAGATGGTTTCATGCTGGTCAACTTGGTGTGGGCCGTGCTGCCTGCATTCGCGGCATTGCCTTTGTGGCTGGGCGTGGGGCGCATGGACTGGACCGACGCCTACTTTGAGGCTGTGAGTGGCTTGACCGCCACGGGTGCCACGGTGTTGACGGGGCTGGATGGCCTGCCATTGAGTGTGAATGTGTGGCGCTGTTTCCTGCAGTTGTTTGGCGGCTTGGGCATCATGTTGTTGGTGGTGGCGGTGTTGCCGCTGCTGGGCTTGGGCGGTGTGCAGTTGTACAAGGCCGAAACCCCTGGCCCCATGAAAGACGCCAAGCTCACGCCGCGCATTGCCGAGACAGCGCGCGGCTTATGGGGCGTGTACTTTGTGTTGTCGCTGGGTTGTTTCTTGGGCTACCGCTGGGCTGGCATGAGCTGGTCGGACGCGTTCATGCACATGAGCACCACTGTGAGCTTGGGCGGCCTGTCGTCGCACGATGCCAGCCTGGGGTACTTCGAGTCCATGCGTGTAGAGGGCGTGGCCATGGTGTTCATGCTGCTTGCGGGCATCAGCTTTGCGCGCTATTTCATCGTGTGGCGCATGCGCTCGTTCATGAGCTTGGTCAACGATGTCGAGGTGCGCAGCTACTTGGCCGTGCTGTTGGTGAGCATTGGCTTGGTCAGTGTGCTGTTGGCCGCGCACCGCACCGTCGACAGCTTCCCTGAGGCCTTGCGGGTCTCTGCTTTTCAAGTCATATCGGTGGCCACCACCACAGGCTATTCCTCGGCCAACTACGCCATTTGGCCAGCCTTTGCACCCGTGTTGCTGGTGTTTTTGGGCTGTTTTGTGTCGTGTGCAGGCTCCACCGGTGGCGGTATCAAGATGGTGCGCATGATCATGTTGGTCAAGCAAGCCAGGCGTGAACTGGTGCGCGCCATTCATCCGCGCGTGGTCAATCCTGTGCACATTGGTGGCGAAAGCATCAGCAATGGCGTGTTGATGTCTGTCATGGCGTTCATGCTCATATACGGTGCCACCATCATTGCGCTCACCATGGTGTTGCTCTACACCGGCCTGGACATGGTCACGGCCTTCACGGCCATCGTGGCATGCGTCAACAACATTGGCCCAGGTCTAGGTGACGTGGGGCCGGCGGGCAACTTTGGCGGCTTTACCGACTTTCAGACCTGGGTGTGTACTTTTGGCATGATGTTGGGGCGCTTGGAGTTGTTGTCTGTATTGGTGCTGTTCACAGCGCAGTTTTGGCGCAAGTAACAAGCCCGCCATTTGCACATTCATAGGAGATACCTACATGCCTATTACAAAAGGATTTCAAGCCTTGGTTGACGAAGCCATGGCCCAAGTCACCACCTACTCGGTTGGCGATGTGGTGGCGCGCATGGGCACAGACGCCTCGCTGCAGTTGGTCGACATTCGCGACATACGCGAACTCACGCCCAACGGCACAGCAGTCGGGGCTATGCACGCGCCACGGGGGATGTTGGAGTTTTGGGTGGACCCTGCCTCGCCCTATCACAAGCCCGCTTTTGCAGACGAGTCCAAAGAGTTCGTGCTGTTCTGCGGTGCAGGTTGGCGCAGCGCGTTGGCGGCGAAGTCCTTGCAGGACATGGGCATGACCAATGTGGCGCACATAGACGGTGGCTTTGCCCAGTGGCAGGCCGACAACGCGCCAACCGAAACCCTAGAAGCGCGCAAAGCTCAACGCGGCTGAGCGCATGACGACCGACGCACGCCACGCCAGCACCCAGCCTTGCCCTTGCGGGCAAGTGGGGGCCAAAGGTCGGGGCTTGAGTGTTGCAGCGTGCTGCGGCCCTGCGCTCAGTGGGAAGGCCATGCCCAGCACCGCCGAGCAACTCATGCGCTCACGCTATACGGCCTACACCATGGGTGACATGGACTATGTGGCACGCACTTGGCACCCCAGTACCCGACCCGCAGATCTGGGGCACGACCCCAGCACCCGCTGGCTGGGTTTAGAGGTCAAAAGCCACGTGGCCAGCGAGACGGGCGATACCGCCGAGGTGAGCTTTGTGGCACGCTACCGTGTGGCGGGCAAAGCCAGCCGCATGGCGGAGCGCAGTCGCTTTGTGCGTGAAGGCGAGCAATGGCTGTATCTGGACGCAGCGGCCTTAACAACACGTTAACCACGCGCTAAGGCGCTGTGCGACTCCTGAAGGCGTGTGGCGCTTGTCCCGTGTGCTGTTTGAAGGCTCGGATAAAACTCTTTTCGTTGTCAAAGCCGCAATGGCGGGCCACTTGCTTGATGGGCCAGTCGTGGCTCAGCAGTGCTTGCTGCGCCAGCGTCATGGCGTGTTGGGTTTTGAGTTGCTGCCATGTTGCGCCTTCGTCGCGCAGCTGCCTAAACAAACTGCGCGTGGCCATATTGAGCTGGTCTGCGGCCGCTTGTGCCGTGAGCGCGCGGCCGTGGTTGTGCAGCAGTTGCTGCACTTGCTGCACCAACAGCCGGTCGCGGCGGTAGTGACGCACGGTCAGTGGCAGGGCGCGCTGCAGCATGGCGTTGGTAGCCGCCTCGTCGCGGCGCAGTGGCAGTTGTAAATAAGCGCGCGCCAGCACCATGCGTGTGTGCGGCGCGTTGAAGCGCACGCCACACGGAAACAGCACCGCATAGGCGCTGGCATGTGCCGGCTCGGCAAAGGCAAAAGAGGCACTGTGCAAGCTCAAACGCGAATCCACCGCCCAGCTGGCAAAGCCCAGTAGGTTGCGCAGCAGCGTCACATGACAAAACTCTTGCAGCGCAGGGTTGACGCCCTTGTCGTGCAAACAGATGGCCACGGTACCCGGGTCCAAGTCGTCACCACCGTCCATCACTTGCAATGAGGCAGCGCGTGTGAGCAAGCCGTGGTGGCGGCACCAGCGCCGCATGGCAACGCCTAGGTTGGCCGCACCCATAGAGGCGCGCGCCAGCATGCCGTAGCTGCCCCATGGCAAAGGGCGTTCAAACCAGCCCAGCGCTTCATCGTCTAAGGCGCGCATTGCCCACTCACTGGCCACTTCCATTTGTGCGGCGGTGATGGTGGCATCGACAGTTGCAAAGGCATGTGGCGTGATTTGTGATTTTTCAAGCCAAGTCTCCAGTCCAATACCCGCTTGGGTCAGGGCCAGGCCCATGGCTCTCACGTAGGCCATAGGCGTCACCGACTGGCCCATGTGCAGCTTGGGCAAGGGCGGCTGTGTGGCGGTGGCTGTGGCTGTGGCTGTGGCGGTAAGCATTTTTGCAATTTTGGCACAATTTGCAACCTTTCAGTCCCAACGGGTGACCCCGGTCGGGGTTAAGCTGGCAGCTGTTTATTGCTCATGTGTAGGACACAGCCATGCCCCAATTGCGTAGCCAACTCAACCCCAGAAGCGCCGACTTCCTAGCCAACGCAACCGCCATGCAGTTGTTGGTGGATGACTTGCGGGCCGTCACCGCCATGACCACAGCTGGCGGCGGCGAGGCGGCGCGGGCCAAGCACGTGGCACGTGGCAAATTGCTCCCGCGGGATAGGGTGCAAACGCTGTTAGACCCGGGCTCGCCGTTCTTAGAGCTCTCGCCCATGGCGGCTTACAACATGTACGACAACGCCGCGCCCGGTGCGGGCGTGATCACGGGCATTGGCCGCATCAACGGCGTGGACTGCATGGTGGTGTGCAACGACGCCACGGTCAAAGGCG
>JANREF010000130.1 GCA_030726195.1 Burkholderiaceae bacterium
ACGTAACGGGTGCTGCGGCTTACACCGACGACATTCCCGAGGCCCGAGGCACGTTGTACGCGGCCATCATCATGTCGCCAGTAGCCCACGGCGAGTTGATTGGCGAGGGTATCGACCGCGCAGCCATCTTGGCCATGCACGGTGTGGTGGCGGTCTACACCGCCCACGATATCCCCGGTGAAAACAACTGCGGCCCCATCATTCACGACGACCCATTTTTGGCGCAAGGCACGGTGCAGTTCATTGGCCAGCCCGTGGCTGTGGTGGTGGCGCGCGACATGCTGTATGCACGCGAGGCAGCCAAAAAAGCCCAGGTGCAAGTCAAAGAGCTGCCTGCCATTTTGACCATTGACGACGCCATGGCGGCGCAGCAATTTGTCATGCCTGCCAAGGGCATCACACGCGGCAAACCGGCTGAGGCCATTGCCAGCGCACCACACCGTTTGAGCGGCGTGACCGAGTGCGGCCAGCAAGAGCAGTTTTACCTAGAGGGTCAAATCTCCTACGCCGTGCCGCGTGAAGACGGCCAGCTCACGCTGTACGTGTCCACCCAGCACCCCGACGGCAACCAGCGCGAAGCAGCCGCTGCGCTGAACTTGTCGACCAACGATGTGGAAGTGATTTGCCGACGCATGGGCGGGGCGTTTGGTGGCAAAGAAGGCAATGCCAGCATCTTCTCGCAAAGTGCTGCTTTGGCCGCGCACAAGCTGCAGCGCCCTGTGAAGCTGCGTGTCAACCGCGACGACGACATGATGATCACTGGCAAACGCCACGATTTCCGCTTGAAGTACGACATCGGCTTTGACGACGATGGCCGCATTGTGGGTGCGGATTTCGAGTTGGCCTCGCGTTGTGGCTACAGCTGTGACTTCTCTGGCCCGGTCAACGACCGCGCCGTTCTGCACATCGACAACTGCTACTACCTGCCCAACTTGCACATCATCAGCCACCGCTGCAAAACCAACACGCAAAGCGCCACCGCGTTTCGCGGTTTTGGTGGCCCGCAGGGCATGTTTGGCATTGAGACTGTGGTTGAAGAAATTGCCACCACCTTGGGTAAAGACCCATTGGATGTGCGTTTGGCCAACTTGTACCGCGACCCCAAAGACTCGGGGGACGCCAACAGCATGACCACGCAATACGGTCAACAGATTGAAGACTTTGTGGCCGATAAGGTCATGGCGCAGTTGGTGGACAACAGCAACTACCGTGCGCGTCGCACTGAGGTGGCCGCTTTCAACGCGGCCAACAAATACCCCAAGCGCGGCTTGTCTTTGGTACCACTCAAGTGTGGTAATTCGTTCACCGCCACCATGCTCAACCAAGGCGGGGCGGTGGTCAACATCTACAT
>JANREF010000131.1:0-3645 GCA_030726195.1 Burkholderiaceae bacterium
ACTTGCACTTGTTGTGCAAATACGTGGCAATGGCGCTGGCCAGTGCCAAGCCGTCGTAGGTGGAGGTGCCTCGGCCCGCTTCGTCCATGAGCACCAACGAGTGGTCGGTGGCGGCGTGCAAGATTTGCGCCGCCTCGGTCATCTCCAACATGAAGGTGGACTGCGCGTTGGCCAAGTCGTCGGCCGCGCCAATGCGGGTGTGTATGGCGTCCAGCGGCCCCAGCTTGCAACGGGTGGCTGGCACATAACTGCCCATGCTGGCGAGCAGGGCAATGACCGCGACCTGGCGCATGTAGGTGGACTTGCCGCCCATGTTGGGGCCGGTGATGATGTGTAGGCGCGAGCGTGGGCTGAGGCTGGTGTCGTTGGGTATGAAGTGCACGCTGCCCGCATTGGTTTCTTGCAGTCTGGCCTCCACCACAGGGTGTCGCCCGCCCTTGATGTCAATGCCTGGCTCGTTGGTGAACTCGGGCGCACACCAGTTGAGGGTGTGTGCGCGTTGCGCCAAAGCGCACACCACGTCCAGCCCGGCCAGTGCGCGCGACAAGGTGCTCAGTGGCGCAATCCATTCCAGCAATTGCACCAGCAGTTGCTCGTACAGCCACTTCTCGCGGGCCAGCGCGCGCTCTTGTGCGCTGAGCGCTTTGTCTTCAAAGGCCTTGAGTTCTGGCGTTGTGAAGCGTTCGGCGTTTTTGAGGGTCTGGCGTCGGCGGTAGTTGTCGGGCACGCGCGCGAGTTGGCCTTGGCTCACCTCAATGAAAAACCCATGCACGCGGTTGTATTGCACCTTCAAGTTGCTGATGCCTGTGCGCTCGCGCTCCTGTGCTTCGAGTTGCAGCAAAAATGCATCGGACTTGGTGGCGATGCCGCGCAGCTCATCGAGCTCGTCGTCAAAGCCGTCTGCAATGACGCCGCCGTCGCGCACCAGCGCGGCCGGCTCGGCCAGCAAGCTGGCGCGCAGCAGCTGCACTGCGCCTTGGGGCGGGTTGAGGTCTTGCGCCCATTGGCCCAGCAAGGTGCCCAAGGTCTGGGGTGCTTGGGTTTGCAGGGTTTGCGCCAGCGTGGCTGCGTTGCCGAGGGTGTTGCACAAGGCCACGAGTTCGCGCGGCTTGGCCTGCGCCAGTGCAATGCGCGCGGTGATGCGCTGTGCATCGCCGCAGCCTTTCAGGTGGGCATGCAAGCGGGGGTAGTGCAACTCGCCTGCGCGGCTCACCACGCCTATGGCTTCCAAGCGGGCCATGGCCGTGCCTCTGGCGCGCTCCGGCGAGAGCAGCCACTCGCGCAACATGCGGCTGCCCATGCCTGTGGCACAGGTGTCCAGCAGGGACATGAGCGTGGGCGATGTGTCGCCGCGCAAGGTGTGGGTGAGTTCTAGGTTGCGCCGTGTGGTGGCGGGCAAGTTGATGAGGGCGTCGTTGTTGGCCACCACCAACTCGCGCACGTGCACCAGGTCCCGGCCTTGGGTTTGGCGTGCGTACTCTAGCAAGGCACCTGCGGCGGCGTGGGCCTGCTCGAGGTCTTGGGCGTCAAAGGCTTGAAGGTTTTGGGTGAGCAGCTGCTCCAGCAGCTTGCGTTGGCCTAGGCCGGTGTCGAATTGCCAAGCGGGGCGCAGCGTCAAGGCCATGCGCTGGGCGCTGGCGCTGGCGGTGCTGACCAGCTCTTTGAGTGTGGCTTCAAAGGTGTCGGTGTTGTCGGCGCTGTGTAGCAGCTCCTGTGGTGCTACACGTGCCACCCATTGCGGCAGTTCGTCGGGCTTGCACTGCGCAATGTGCACCACACCTTGTGTCATGGCCAGCCACGCCAAGCCAATGACGTTGCGCGGGCCTTGGTGTACGGCCAAGACTTTGGCCTCAGCCTTGTCGCTGATGAGCTCAGACTCGGTCAGCGTGCCCGGTGTGACCATGCGCACCACGGCGCGCTCGACCGGGCCTTTGCCGGTGACTTCGCCAATTTGCTCGCAAATGGCCACCGACTCGCCCAGGCGGATGAGTTTGGCTAAATAGCCGTCTACCGAGTGAAACGGCACGCCCGCCATGGGAATCGGCTGGCCAGCGGATTGGCCGCGCGTGGTCAGCGTGATGTCCAGCAAGCCAGCGGCGCGCTCGGCGTCGCTGTAGAACATCTCGTAAAAGTCACCCATGCGGTAAAACACCAGCGTGTCTGGGTACTGCGCCTTGATACCCAAATACTGGGCCATCATGGGGGTGTGGGCGGGCGCGGTGCCCCCTGCGGCAGCGGCGTTGAGTGTGTCGCTAGTTGTCAAAAGAGTAATTTAAAACGTTGTTCGGCTGGAATCGGTGGCCAACCGCGGCTAAACCGCTTGTATCTAGCCTGTAACGATACCACTTTAGCGCTTGAAATCGGCCTGCGCCCTCGAATCAAAGTGGCGACAGCCGCGGCTTGCACCGCATGTCAAACTGGTGTTGATTCGTTGGGAATGTGCCTTCAATAAGTGAGTCCCAAGAGGCTTGCCAAGGCGTGTGTGGTGAGGTGTCCTGGAGACAAGCTATGGATTCCAAAAGCGCAGCCCAGTCTGGCTTGCACTGGTTTGAGAAGTTCGACGTGGGTGTCATACACCTGGATGCACAGCGCAACGTGGTCGCTCTGAACGACTATGCGCGCGCGGTTCTGCCTGTCAAAGACAAGATGCCGTTCAACAAGCTGGTCACGACGTTTCACCCCGAGCGCTCCAAGCCCAAGGTCAAGTTCTTGCTGGACGAGGCCGAGGGCTGCCCCATGTCCAGCGCCGTGCCCATGACCATGATCATCAACATCCCTGAGCAGGTGTTGCTGATCAAGGTGAGCCGCTTGGCAGATGAACACGGGGCGACCACGGGATTTATCTTGGTGTTTTACGACGTCACGCAGTCGGTGAGCCCCGAGCAGTCGTCCAACCCGACGTTGCCGCACGAGCCGACGTCCAAAGTGGGGGGGCGCAACAGCATGCGCTTGTCCCGCATCCCCATGGTGGCCAACCAAAAAGTGTCGTTTGTGGATGCCGAAGACGTGCTGAGCTTGGAGTCGCAGGGGCACTACACGCGTGTGCTCACCCGCGAGGGCTACCACTTTTGCAACCTGAGCATTGGTGACTTGGAGCTGCGCTTAGACCCCGAGCGGTTTCTACGCGTGCACCGCTGCTTTATTGTGAATTTGAGAGCTGTGCGCGAACTGGGTCGTGACGGCACTAAAACGCATGTCGTTTTGAAGGGGCCAGCGACGCCCCATGTGCCTGTTTCGCGCGGTGTGTTGTCGCGTTTGAAAGGCGCGCTGGGTCTGGGTTGATCGTTTGGCGCTGTATTTCACGGGTAATCCCTAGGCATTTTTTTGCTAAGTGAATTCCCTAGTTGTAAGCCTCAGAAAACCTGATCTACGCATTTCATGCGTTTCAGAGTGCATTTCGTGCGACAAACAGATGAAAGAACGCACTTTGATGCATTAGTTGCGCATTCGTGTCGGGTATGTGGTTTCCTAAACACTGGATTCTGTTTTCAAACAAAGCCACAGGAGACCCGACATGATTCCACCGCGTTTTGACTACCACGCGCCCAAGACGGTTGGTGAGGCGATTGCCTTGCTAGGCCAGTACGGCTCAGACGCCAAGCTTTTGGCGGGTGGGCACAGCTTGTTGCCCATGATGAAGCTGCG
>JANREF010000131.1:3745-6492 GCA_030726195.1 Burkholderiaceae bacterium
TTCTTCTTGGGCACCTACATGACCTTGCTCGAAGAGAACGAGGTGATGTGTGAAATTCATGTGCCTGCGTTTAAAGCCGGTACGGGTTCCGCCTACGAGAAGCTCAAGCGCAAGACGGGTGACTGGGCCACCGCTGGTTGTGCCGTGGTCATTCGCAAGTCGGGCGACCAAGTCAGCCATGTGCGCATTGCGTTGACCAACGTGGGCCCCACAGCGCTGCGTGCAGAAGCTGCCGAGGCTGCGCTGCTCAACAAGCCATTCAATGCCGCCAACGTGCAGGCCGCCGCGCAGGCTGCCATCGCGATTTGCGATCCTGCCGAAGACTTGCGTGGTGATGTGGAATACAAAACCGCCATGGCCGGCGAAATGGTGAAGCGTGCTTTGAACAAAGCATGGTCACGTTGCTCATAAACAAGGAGAACCCTATGTCCAAAAAACTCGTTACGGTTTCTATCAACGGCAAAAAGGAAGAAAAAGCCGTTGAGCCGCGCACCTTGCTGGTGCACTTTTTGCGCGAAGAACTCAATCTGACCGGTGCACACATTGGCTGCGAAACCAGCCACTGTGGCGCTTGTACGGTGGACGTGGATGGCCGCTCCGTGAAGGCTTGCACGCACTTGGCTGTGCAGTGCGATGGCTCTGAAGTGCTCACGGTTGAAGGCTTGGCTGAAAAAGGCGTGTTGCACGCTGTGCAAGAGGGCTTCTACAAAGAGCACGGCTTGCAGTGCGGCTTTTGCACCCCCGGCATGCTGATGCGCGCTTACCGCTTTTTACAAGAAAACCCCAACCCGACCGAAGACGAAATTCGCCACGGTATGAGCGGCAATTTGTGCCGTTGCACGGGCTACCAAAACATTGTGAAAGCCGTACAGTACGCCGCCAAAAAATTGCAAGAGCCCGCAACGGCTTAACGCAACCACTCTTTAGTAGGAGAAACACATGAACGCACCGGTACAAACCGCTGAAGCTCGCGAACTCGCCTTGTTGGGTATGGGCGCATCGCGCCTGCGCAAAGAAGACGCCCGATTCATTCAAGGCAAGGGCAACTACGTTGACGATATCAAGATGGCTGGCATGTTGCACATGGACATCGTGCGCTCGCCCATCGCCCATGGTCGCATCGTCAAGATCAACAAGGAAGCCGCCTTGGCCATGCCCGGCGTGCACGCCGTGCTCACAGCCGACGACCTCAAGCCATTGAAGCTGCACTGGATGCCCACACTCGCGGGCGATGTGGCTGCCGTGTTGGCCGATGAGAAAGTGCACTTCCAAATGCAGGAAGTGGCGATTGTGATTGCCGACGACCGCTACATTGCAGCCGACGCTGTAGAAGCTGTTGAAATTGAGTACGAAGAGCTGCCCGTTGTGCTGGACCCCTACGCGGCCCTGCAACCCGACGCGCCCGTGATTCGCGACGACTTGGCTGGCAAAACAGAAGGCGCACACGGCAAACGAGACCACCACAACCACATCTTCACATGGGATGCCGGAGACAAGTCTGCAGCGGACGCTGCCTTTGACAAGGCCGAGGTGGTTGTGTCCCAGCACATGTACTACCCACGCGTACACCCCTGCCCACTGGAGACTTGTGGTTGCGTGGCTTCATTCGACCCGATCAAAGGCGACTTGACCACGTACATCACCTCGCAGGCACCGCACGTGGTGCGCACTGTGGTGTCTATGTTGTCCGGTATTCCCGAGTCCAAGGTGCGCATCGTCAGCCCCGACATTGGCGGCGGCTTTGGCAACAAGGTTGGCATCTACCCAGGCTACGTGTGTGCCATCGTGGCCTCTATCGTGCTGGGCCGCCCTGTGAAGTGGGTGGAAGACCGCATTGAAAACATTTCTTCCACTGCATTTGCCCGCGACTACCACATGGATGGTGAGTTGGCAGCAACCGCTGACGGCAAGATCACAGGCTTGCGTGTGAACGTGGTGGCCGACCACGGCGCATTCGACGCTTGTGCCGACCCCACCAAGTTCCCTGCAGGCATGTTCCACATTGTGTCTGGCAGCTACGACATTCCTGCGGCGCACGCCAGTGTGAAGGGGGTGTACACCAACAAGGCACCGGGCGGTGTGGCTTACCGCTGCTCGTTCCGTGTGACAGAGGCGGTATACCTGATCGAGCGCATGGTCGATGTGTTGGCGCAAAAGCTGGGCATGGACAAGGCCGAGATTCGTGCCAAAAACTTTATACGCAAAGAGCAGTTCCCCTACACCAGCGCCTTTGGCTTTGAGTACGACTCGGGCGACTACCAAACGGCATTGGACAAGGTACTCGAAGCGGTGGATTACAAGGGTTTGCGTGCCGAGCAGGCGCAAAGGCGCGCCGACCCCAACAGCCCAACGCTGATGGGTATTGGCTTGGTGACCTTCACCGAGGTGGTGGGTGCTGGCCCATCCAAGATGTGTGACATCTTGGGCGTGGGTATGTTTGACTCCTGCGAAATTCGCATTCACCCCACGGGCAGCGCCATTGCGCGCATGGGTACCATCACCCAAGGCCAGGGCCACCAAACCACGTACGCGCAGATCATTGCCACCGAGCTGGGTATTCCATCTGAGGTGATTCAGGTGGAAGAGGGCGATACCTCGACGGCGCCCTATGGTTTGGGCACCTACGGTTCGCGTTCCACGCCAGTGGCTGGTGCGGCGATTGCATTGGCGGCGCGAAAAATTCACGCCAAAGCCAAGAAGATTGCGGCCCACATGCTGGAAGTGAACGAGAACGACTTGGACTGGGA
>JANREF010000131.1:6502-6749 GCA_030726195.1 Burkholderiaceae bacterium
GTTTGGAGCCAGGCTTGGAGGCCGTGCATTACTACGACCCACCCAACTTCACCTTCCCGTTTGGCATCTACTTGTGCGTGGTGGACATCGACCGTGCCACGGGTGAGACCAAGATCAGGCGCTTCTACGCGTTGGACGACTGCGGTACACGCATCAACCCCATGATCATCGACGGCCAAATCCATGGCGGCTTGACCGAAGGTTTTGCCGTGGCCATGGGTCAGCAAATGCCGTTTGATGCGCAGGG
>JANREF010000132.1 GCA_030726195.1 Burkholderiaceae bacterium
GGCGTGAAGTTGCCTGCAGTGATCAGCGTTTGGTCCCAGAAGGGGCGCAAGGTCGCGCAGCCCGAGGGCATGTTTTGGTGGTCCACGTCGCGCTGGCCAGCGCCTGAGGCGCGGGGCTCAATCAAGTGCAAATAGGCCAGTTTGAGTTTGTTCAGCTCGGTGGTGATGGTTTGGTACAGAGCCAGTGGCTGGGTCTCGCCGGAATCGTTGGCCACGCCAAATGGCGACAGGCGAATGCCAACCTTGTTGGAGCCCAACTCGGCAGCTAGCAGCTCGGCAATTTCTAGTGGCAGGCGTATGCGGTTGGCCAAGGTGCCGCCGTAGCGGTCATCGCGCTGGTTGCTTCGCTCAATCATGAATTGCTCTAGCAAGTAGCCGTTGGCACTGTGGATTTCGACGCCATCAAACCCTGCTGCCATGGCGCGCTTGGCAGCCGCCACATAGGCACGCTTGAGTTGCGCAATGTCGTCAACGGTAAGAGCGCGTGGCGCCTCGAATGGCGCAGGTGTGAAGTCTGCCGTTAGTGCATTGCCTTGTGCTGCGATGGCTGACGGTGCTACCGGTGCCTGCGCACCGGGCTGGTGTGACGAGTGGGAAATACGCCCTACATGCCACAACTGCAAAAAGATACGTCCACCGCGCGCGTGTACGCCGTCGGTCACCAGCTTCCAGCCCGCTTGCTGTGCGTCGGTGTGGATGCCGGGAGTGGCGGGCATGCCCTGCCCTTCAGGCACGACCTGCGAGGCCTCCGCAATGATCAGCCCGCCTTCACTGGCGCGTTGCGTGTAGTACAGCGCGTTGAGCGCGTTGGGCTCGTTGCCGGGACGGCTGGCGCGCATGCGGGTGAGTGGCGCCATCACAATGCGGTGCTGTAACGGTGTGTCCCCAATAGTGAACGGGGTGAATAGCGCGGCGGTGGCTGAATCAGACAAGCGGTTCTCCAGAGCAAGGGGTCAACAGGTGTCTGATTGTCGTCCAGCGCTTCAACGAGCGCTGTCACTGTGGTTGTAGCTTCAGTTTGACTGATGGGTCAACAACCAGAACACCATGCGTACCAATGTGTCGTCCAAGCCCAGCATCATCTGCCGGGCAGCCGAAAAGCTGTCTAAGAAGATGGGCTATCTACAAACACCAGCGTGACACACACTTAGGGCTAAACATTTTCAGCATTCAGTACAGATCGCTCTATGCGATCAGCACCGTTGTAAACGAGAAAATGTTGCCCAGAGCAACGCCCCACCAGGGTCAGACCAACTTGCTTGGCCATTTCCAAACCCATATTGGTAACGCCTGAGCGAGACAGCAAAAAAGGCACCCCCATTTGAGCACCCTTGATCACCA
>JANREF010000133.1 GCA_030726195.1 Burkholderiaceae bacterium
GCACCCCGGCAACATCCAAGTGAGCATTGCGCCTGCCACCTTGGGACAATACATCTCATTGGATTTCGGCATTGTGGGCACGCTCACGCAAGTCGATAAAGAGTACTTGGCGCAAAACTTCACCGCGTTTTTCAGGCGCGATTACAAGCGAGTGGCGCAGCTGCACATTGAGTCGGGCTGGGTGCCGGCCAACACCCGTGTGGATGAGCTAGAGGCCGCTGTGCGTACCGTGTGCGAACCTTACTTTGATAGGCCGCTCAAGGAAATCTCGTTGGGCATGGTCTTGATGCGCTTGTTCCAAACTTCGCGCCGTTTCCATGTGGAGATCCAACCCCAGTTGGTGCTACTGCAAAAAACGCTGCTCAACATCGAGGGCTTGGGCCGCGAGCTGGACCCCGACTTGGACTTGTGGCAAACCGCCAAACCATTCTTAGAGCAGTGGATGATTGACCAAATTGGTCCCAAGCGTTTCTTGGATCAGTTGCGCATAGAAGCACCGCAGCTGGCCAAAATTTTGCCCGCCTTGCCCCGGCTGGTGTCGGACTACTTGCAGCACAAGCCACAAGACTTGCGCACTGAAATGAAGCTGCTGCTGGGCGAGCAACGCCGCACCAATAAGTTGCTGCAAGGCGTGGTCTACGGGGTGCTGGGTTTTGTGCTGGGCCTCATTGCCATGCAGGTGTTGTGGCAGATGCGGGTGTTTGGGGTGTTTTGAGCTCCGAAATAGGCGTTTTGAGGCGTCAGCAGGGCTGGTTTTAGGCGCTGTGGAATTTATAATCTCGGGTTACCCCTGATTGGGGTGCGCTGCGCGTGGCCTTTCACGCGACAACCTTTCTTGCTTGTCTCCATGCCGATTTACGCTTACAAATGCGCCGCTTGTGGCTTTGCCAAAGACGTGCTTCGCAAACTGTCTGACCCCGCGCTGACCCAGTGCCCGTCGTGTCAGGCAGAGTCATTTGAGAAGCAGGTGACTGCCGCTGGCTTCCAGCTCAAGGGTTCAGGCTGGTATGTCACCGATTTCCGCGATGGCGGTAAGCCAGGCGCGGGTGCGTCTAGCGGCAGCGAGTCGGCTGCTTCAGCCGCTACGGCTGCGCCCACGCCCACGCCTTCTGTATCGTCTCCCAGCACTGGTGGCAACAGCACCAGTGCAGCACCGGTGGCAAGCACACCGGTTGCATCCGCGCCCGCTGCATCTGGCTCTGGCAGCACGTCTTAATTTTCAAGGTCACGCACACACAATGTCATCTTTACGCAAATGGTTGTTCGCTGGTCTGCTGGTCTTGGTGCCACTGATCATCACCGTTGGCGTGCTCAACTGGGTGGTGCAAACCCT
>JANREF010000134.1 GCA_030726195.1 Burkholderiaceae bacterium
CTTGCCGCGGCTGTTACCGCCCGGGTGACTGCTGCTGGTATGACCGCTGCTGGTGTTACCGCTGCCGTTGTTACCGCTACTCCTAGCCGCTTTGTTGGCACCTGCGTTGGCCGCACCGTTTGCAGCAGCGTTGGCAGGTTTGGCCTTGATACCTTCGCGTGGCGGCAAGCCCGTGTGCTGCGTGAGTATGCGACCGGGCCGCGCCTTAAGCGGCGTGCTGTTTTTACGCCTAGGGCTGGTGTAGGCGCCCGTGGCCAGCGGCTGGTAGCTGGGAATGAGGTGGTGTTTGCCATTGCCAATGAGGTCGGCGCGCCCCATTGACTTCAGGGCCTCGCGCAACAACGGCCAGTTGTTGGAGTCGTGGTAGCGCAAAAATGCTTTGTGCAAACGCCTGCGCTTGTCACCGCGCACAATGTCCACCGTCTCCGAGTCGCGCCCTACTTTGCGCAGCGGGTTTTTGCCCGAGTGATACATGGCTGTGGCGGTGGCCATGGGGCTGGGGTAAAAGGTCTGCACTTGGTCAGCCTTGAAGCCATTGGCTTTGAGCCACACGGCCAAATTCATCATGTCTTCATCACGCGTGCCTGGGTGGGCTGCAATAAAGTAAGGAATGAGGTATTGCTTCTTGCCCGCTTGCTCGCTGAACTTGTCGAACATGTGCTTGAAGCGGTCGTAGGTGCCAATGCCCGGCTTCATCATTTTGGACAAGGGGTCGCCCTCGGTGTGCTCTGGCGCAATCTTGAGGTAGCCGCCCACGTGGTGGGTGACCAGCTCTTTCACGTACTCGGGTGACTCCACAGCCAAGTCGTAGCGCAGGCCTGAGCTGACCAAAATTTTCTTCACGCCCTTGAGCGCGCGCGCGCGCCTGTACATGTTGATGAGCGGCGTGTGATCGGTGTTGAGGTTGGAGCAAATGCCGGGATACACACAGCTGGGCTTGCGGCACGCAGCCTCGATGGCAGGGCTTTTGCAGCCAATGCGGTACATGTTGGCCGTGGGGCCGCCAAGGTCTGAAATCACACCCGTAAACCCGGTGACCGAGTCGCGAATGGCCTCAACCTCTTTGATCACAGAATCTTCCGAGCGGCTTTGAATCACGCGGCCTTCGTGCTCAGTGATGGAGCAAAAGGTACAACCACCAAAGCAGCCACGCATGATGTTGACTGAGAACCGGATCATCTCCCACGCAGGAATTTTGGTCTCGCCGTCAAAGCCGCCTTGTTTGTCGGCGTATTTGGGGTGTGGGCTTCGCGCGTAGGCCAAGTCGAACACGTGGTCCATCTCAGGCGTGGTGAGCGGTATGGGCGGTGGTGTGATCCACACGTCGCGTGCCACATGGCCCTCGCCGTGCGCCTGTACCAAGGCACGTGCGTTGCCGGGGTTGGTTTCCAAGTGCAGCACACGGTTGGCGTGCGCATACAAAACCGGGTCGCGCTTGACCTGCTCGTACGACGGCAAGCGAATCACAGAGCGGTCGCGCGGGGGCGTGAAAACACCGCCTTTGCGGCTGGCCAAGGACGGGTTGACCACAAACTGCAGGGGCTTGACGTTGGCTGGTGCTGCGGCTACCCCAGATGCACCAGATGCACCAGATGCGGAAGAGGATGATGCGTTCTGTGTCTTGGCCTGCGCGCCAGCCTGTGCCGTTGCGGCCTCGGCAACAGCCTTGGCTTCGTCTTCGCGCGCGCAAGTCTCGCCCTGGGCTGCAGCTTGCTCAGACACCATGAGGTAGGGGTTGACGTGCGCATCGACGCGCCCGGGCTGGTCTACCTCTGTGGAGTCGATTTCATACCAACCCTCGGGCGTGTTGCGCACGGCAAAGGCGGTGCCACGCACGTCGGTGATGTCTTGAACCGCCTCGCCTTTGCCCAAGCGGTGGGCAATTTCGATGATGGCGCGCTCGGCGTTGCCGTACAGCAGCAAATCGCACTTGGAGTCCACCACCATAGAGCGGCGTACTTTGTCTTGCCAGTAGTCGTAATGCGCAATGCGGCGCAGCGAACCCTCAATACCGCCCAGCACAATGGGCACGTCCTTGTAGGCCTCGCGGCAACGCTGTGAGTACACCAAGGCGGCGCGATCGGGGCGCGAGCCGCCTTGCCCGCCCGCCGTGTAAGCATCGTCCGAGCGGATTTTGCGATCGGCCGTGTAGCGGTTGATCATGGAATCCATGTTGCCCGCGGTCACACCGTAGAACAGATTGGGTTTGCCTAGCGCTTTAAAGGGCTCGGCGCTTTGCCAGTCGGGCTGGTCGATGATGCCTACTCGGAAGCCTTGCGCCTCCAAGGTGCGGCCGATGACGGCCATGCCAAAGCTGGGGTGATCGACATAGGCGTCGCCCGTGACGATGATGATGTCGCAGCTGTCCCAACCCAAGGCGTCCATTTCGGCACGGCTTGTGGGCAAAAACTTGGCCACACCAAAGCGGTGTGCCCAGTATTTGCGGTAACTGGTGATGGGTTTGGCGTCTCGCGGGAAAAACGAAACGTCTATTGGCATGTTCATGGGGGCTGGCAGACTTGGACTGTGGCGCGCTCAAGCGTGGCGCGCAGCCGCTGATTTTACGCCCAGCAAGCCCAAACACCTACAGACGGCCCCAGTACCCCCACGCGCCAGCCCTTCATTGCCCAGCAACTGCAGTTAAAACGGGAACAACACCAGCGCACGCTGCACGCCGTAATCCCTTGCGCACAGCCGCAGGTCAATGCCGGCAACAGTTGGCATATGCATGCGCAACAGTTCACACCAGTATGTGCACGCGGCACGCACAGACGAAAAAAAGCCACCCGAAGGTGGCTTTTTCAGCGTCTCAGACAGTGATTAACGAATCACGGCCAAAGAGGTACGCTTGCCGTCGCGGTAAGTCATCAACGTCAGGGCACCATTCTTGATGTCGCCTTTTTCGTCGAAGCTGATGGTACCGGTCACGCCTTGGTAGCCGTCTGTCTTGGCCAAGAATGGCAAGTACACAGCTGGGTCAGCCGAGTCGGCACGCTTCATAGCGTCGGCCATCACTTTAACTGCGTCGTACACGTAAGGCGCGTACACCTGAACTTCTACGCCGTACTTGGCTTGGAAGTCAGCACGGAACTTGTCCATGGCAGGCTTGCCTGCGTCGTCAACACCACCGGCTTCTGCACAGTAGACTTGGTTGTCGGCCAGGCCGTCACCAGCCAAAGCTGGCAAGCCAGAGCTACAAATGCCATCGCCGCCCATGAACTTGGCTTCGATACCCAGTTGCTTCATCTGCTTGAGCATAGGACCTGCAACAGCGTCCATACCACCGAAGAACACCACATCAGGCTTCTTGCCTTTGATGGAGGTCAGGATGGCGTTGAAGTCGGTGGCTTTGTCGTTGGTGAATTCACGAGCAACAACGCTGCCGCCAGCAGCGGCTACGCCTTTTTCGAATTCGTCAGCAACACCTTGGCCGTAAGCGGTACGGTCGTCGATCACTGCAACGGTTTTGCCGCCCAATGTTTCGATAGCGTAGCGGCCCAATGTGCCACCCAATTGTGTGTCGTCAGCAACCAAGCGGAACGCTGTGTTGAAGCCTTGACGTGTGTACTTGGGGTTGGTGGCAGATGGTGACACCTGTGGCAAACCTGCGTCGTTGTAGATTTTTGACGCTGGAATGGTGGTACCAGAGTTCAAGTGACCCACAACACCGTTGACTTTCGCGTCAACCAATTTTTGCGCGGCAGCAGTGCCTTGCTTTGGATCGGCTGCGTCGTCTTCAGCGAGCAGTTCGAACGTTACTGGGCGGCCACCGAGGGTCATGCCAGATGCGTTCAACTCTTCGATAGCCATGCGGCCACCGTTTTCGTTGTCTTTACCCAAGTGGGCAATCGCACCACTGGTTGGGCCAACGTGACCAATTTTGACGACCATTGGTGCGTCTGCTGCGGGTGCTGCGGCTTCTTCTTTTTGGCCGCAAGCTGCCAGTGCTGCAACAGCGGCAGCAACGACGGCTAGTTTGATCTTCATTTGCATGGAAGTCCTTGTATAACAAGTTGGTTTTAATAGGCGAGACGAGTTAGGCATACACCTCATTCATCACCGCGGAACAATACATCAAATTGACGCAGGTTTCAGTGCGCCCTAGGGAAATGATTGCAAAACTAGGGAAATCCCTAGGTTCCATAAGTTTCATGCGCCTGCACGCTGCTTGCCTTATCAAAGGCCTCACCACCGACATTGGCAGCGCTATTGGTCACGGACCAATGGCCGTGTTGCTCAACGCCACGCCCATCTGAGCGAACTGCTTCCAGCGCGCCCGAGCCTGTGTGGTGCCCTGCGGCGTGACCACCTCAATGAGTTTTTCAAAGGCCTCGCAGCCCGGCACCCACTCTTGCAAGGTGCTGAGCAAGCGAAACCTAACGCCTGGCCCACACGCGCTGCTGGATGGACCCTGCGCGGGGTCAAGCTGCGGGAGTTGATCCAAGGACGTGACCAAGGCGATGGAACTGTGGACATGCACCGCGGCACTGGCCTCTGGTCGGCTGTGGGCTAGGAAGTCGGTGCGCCCAGAGCCCCACAATGCCTCGTCGATGGCGTTGATCTCGCTGGGCTGACACAGCACCACCATGGACTCTTGGTTGCGCAACACACGGGCGGCCAAGCGCGCGACGTGGCCAGCCACGTCTGCCACGCCCGTGTGGAACATCACCTCTTTCAACGCCACGCTTTGGTGCTGCATCAAACGCCTTTAACTCGCATGTTGTGAATGATGCCCTTGGTCTGTTGTTGGCCGTGCCCGAAACATCAATGGACGTTCAGTTACGTTCAGTTACGCTCAGTTACTTCAGCGCGCTTTTTTCACAGCGCGTTTGGCAGCAGCCGACGAACTCGCCCGCACAGGCGCTTGGGCCTGCGCAGCATGCTGCAAAACGTGTGTGACCAACAATGGCACGGGGCGACCCGTCGCACCTTTGTTCGCGCCACTGACCCAGGCCGTGCCTGCAATATCCAAATGCGCCCACTTGTAGTCGCTGGTGAATTTCTCTAAAAACTTCGCAGCTGTGATCGAGCCGCCTGCGCGACCGCCGCCAATGTTGGGGATGTCGGCAAAGTTGGACTTGAGTGCCGCGCCATAGGCCGCATCCAGTGGCATGCGCCAGCACAGGTCACCACTGGTCTCGCCGGCTTGCGACAAGGCATTCGCCAGGTCGTCGTCGGCGCAAAACATGCCGCTGCGCACATGGCCCAATGCAATCACACACGCACCGGTGAGCGTTGCAATGTCGATCACATGGTCTGGCTTGTAGCGGGTGGCGTAGGTCAAGGCGTCGCACAAGATGAGGCGGCCTTCGGCATCGGTGTTGAGGATTTCAATGGTTTGGCCGCTCATGCTGGTGACCACATCACCGGGCTTGACCGCACCTGCATCGGGCATGTTCTCGCAGCTGGGAATGAGTGCGACTACGTTGACCTTGGGCTGCAACTCGCCAATGGCTTGCATGGCGCCCAACACGCTGGCTGCACCGCCCATGTCGTATTTCATCTCGTCCATCTCTGGGCTGGGCTTGATGGAAATACCGCCCGTGTCAAAGGTAATGCCTTTGCCCACCAGCACCACAGGCGCTTGCGAGGCGGGTGCGCCCTTGTACTGCATGACGATGAAGCGCAGCGGCTGCACAGAGCCTTGGGCCACGGCCATGAACGCGCCCATCTTGAGTTTGGCCACTTCTTTGGGACCCATGACTTGCACTTGCATGTTGCGCATGCGGCCCATGGCCTTGGCTTGCTCGCCCAAGTGTGTGGGCGTGGCCAAATTGGCTGGGCGGTTGGCCCACTCCTTGGCCACGGCTACACCGTTGGCCACGGCTTTGGCCACATCAAACTCGGCGCTGAGCGCTTGCAGCTTGTCGCCACACAGTGTGACTTTGGCCGCCAGCGCTTTGCCCACGGTATGGGCCTTGCTGGTGGTGTACAGGTAGGTGCCTTGCTCCACCGCACCGACCAGCGCATGGGCCCAGTCTCGCCCGGGGGTGGCCGCTTTGGCAGTACTTGGCGTCAAGGCCAAGGCATGGGTACTGACCATGACCGTTTTGGTACCGGCAGGCAGGCTGCGCAACACACCGCTCAAGGCCGAGCGCACCGTGTCGGCATCGCCCTTACCTACATGCAAGGCCAGCACTTGCTTGGCAGCAAAGCGTGGGTCGGCGTAGCTTTGCAGCTGCTGCACACCACCCTTGCCCAATACGCCGGGCTTCACAACTTGCTTGAACCAGTCAGCAGCAGCGCTTTTGCCAGCGGGCAGCTTGGCCTCGCTTGGGGCGAGCAGCACCAGCACATCGGTACGCGCCAGACACGCAGCGTCGAAAGAAAGGTTTTTAAGTTCCACGTTCATAATGCAGGCTTGGTTATTGAGTTGGCTCTTATGTTATTCCATTCTTCGATTCGCAAAGACATGGCACGCAGCTTTTGGACAAGCTGGATGGTGTTATTCACCATCGTCATGACTTTGATGCTCATTCGCACGCTGGGCCTGGCCGCCGATGGCCAGTTTGACCCCGAGTCGTTGTACTTGGCGTTGGGTTACTCCGCGGTTGGGCGCATGCCAACCGTGCTGTCGATTGCGCTGTTTGTCGCGGGGGTGTCGGCCATGTCGCGCATGTACCAGGACAGTGAAATGGTGATTTGGTTCAAC
>JANREF010000135.1:0-7961 GCA_030726195.1 Burkholderiaceae bacterium
TTGCCGATGGCGTGCATCAAATGGGTCTTGCCCAAGCCCACGCCGCCGTAGATGAACAAAGGGTTGTAGAGCTGCCCCAATTGACTGGCCACATGCATGGCGGCTGCGCGGCCCATGCGGTTGGCACTGCCCTCTACCAAGGTGTCAAAGGTCAGCGCTGGGTTGAGTCTGCTCTTGTGCGCATCGGCCGCTGGTGCGTTCACGCTGGGCACATCCAAGGCCTCGGCCAACACGTCGCCACCTGCCCTTGGCTGTGCATAGGCGCTGCTCTGCTGAGCAGTACCTCTGGTTGCTTGACGCGGAGTGAGCGCTAACTCTACTGCAACATCTTGACCGGCGAGACGCCCTAGCACGTCGCCAATTTTTTGAACGTATTGGCTGCGAATCCAGTCCAGTTTGAAGCGGTTGGCCACCTGCAAAGTGACCTGTAGCGGCTCGGTGCTGATGGCGGCACTCAGGGGGCGAATCCACGTGTTGAACTGCTGGTCCGGGATTTGTTGTGCGAGGTAATCCACGCAGGCCGGCCACAGATCGTGTGCCCAAGCGGCGGGCGAAATCGTGGCAATAGAGTCGTCAGACATGTATAAAAAAACCCGGTGCATCACGGGCGACTGGCCTGTGGATAGTTATTCTCAAATAGCCGCAAAGTGTAGTCTAAAAATAAAGTTATCCACAATCTGGGGTGTACACCCTTGACAGCCGCCGTGCTTGCAAGCTAGCCCCGACCGAGCGGGCTTGCGAGCGCCGAACCTGGCAAAACACGCTTTTTGTTTCAGAACATGCACGATTTAAGGCAAGTCGTTGGTAACGCGGCCAAAATTTGCGATAATGCTAGGTTTCCTGCGTGAAAAACCAGTTGGGTCACGGTCTTTGAAGGAACTCGGGGTGCTTGTAAAGGCGTCTGTGAGTGGTCAAGGCCCTGTGGAACGGCCGGCGGCTTGCACACCCAGCCCAATCAGGCTGGTCATTTTAATTTCTCGGATGTCATCATGAAGCGTACATATCAACCCTCCAAAATTCGCCGTGCACGTACCCATGGCTTTTTGGTTCGTATGAAAACCAAAGGTGGCCGCGCAGTTATTGCTGCACGCCGCGCCAAAGGCCGCAAGCGTTTGGGTCTGTAATTCAGGCCTCCCGCTTGCATTGCCCGCACCATCGCACTGAGCTTTGTCTACATTGCAAAGGCTGATCAAGCCCAAGCAGTTTCAAGCGGCCATGGCCAAATCGCCTGTGCTGCACACCGCACACTTTGCTTTACACGCCGCACCCGCTGCTGGCGTGCAGGGGCTGGCCGACGAGCCAGCTATTGGTGTGGTGTTGCCAAAGCGTTGGGCCAAGCGAGCTGTAACCCGTAACGGCATGCGCCGTCAGGTATACGCCCAGTTTGGACAATCTGCCGCCCAGTTACCTCGGGCGGCTTTTGTCGTTAGGCTCAAGCGCAGCTACTCGCGCGACGATTTCATCAGCGCTTGGTCCAAGCCATTGGCCGCTGCAGTGCGTCTAGAGCTGGTGCAGCTCACCGCGCTGTGTGCGGCGAGCTCGTTCAAGCTGGCCGGTCTTGCGGAGCCCGTGCGTGAGCAAGCCTGAGTCGCCTGCCCGGGCTTGGCTGCTGCGCGCTACACGCGCCTGCTGGCTGCTGCCTAGGCGCATGCTTGGCGGTTTGGTCAAAGCTTACCGCTTGTTGCTCAGCCCGTGGTTGGGCAGCAGCTGCCGCTTTGAACCCAGTTGCTCGCTCTACTCTATAGAAGCCTATGAGCGACATGGTGCCGTGGTAGGCTCTGCGCTCACGGCGTCGCGCTTGTTGCGCTGCCAGCCTTGGTGCAAGGGTGGCCATGATCCCGTGCCAGATTCGGTGGCTGCGTCTACCTCTCGTTTATTTACCGGGCTTATTGCCCGCGCTACAAAAAAGTCATCCTCATGAACGAAATTCGTCGCTCTTTGCTGTGGGCAGTATTTGGTATTTCACTGGTCATGCTGTGGGACCAATGGCAAATCCACAACGGCAACGCGCCGCTGTTCTTCAGCCAAGGCGCCAGCAACAAGGCTGCCTCCACTGCTGCTGCGCCTGCTTCGGTGGGCGCTGCGGGTGCTGCCACCAATACCGTGCCCGCTGCCACCGCCGCAACGCAAGCCGTACCAGCTGCTGCAGCGCCAGCGGTGCAAGAGTTGGTAACCGTGCAGTCTGACGTGTTGAACTTGACGTTTGACGCCATGGGCGGCAACTTGGTGGGCGCGCAGTTGCTCAAGCATGCGGCCGACAACGGTGGCAAAAAAGGCCAAACCGAGCCACTGACGCTGTTGGCCCAAACACCAGCGCACACCTACGTGGTGCAAAGTGGTTTGGCCGGTGCGATGCCCAACCACATCACCCGCATGACCCCAGTGGTGAGTGCCAAGCAGTTGACCGATGGACAAGACAGCTTAGAAGTGCGCTTTGAGTCCGACGTGGTGGGTGGTGTGCAACTGGTGAAGACCTACACCGTCAAGCGCGCAGACTACACCTTGGACGTGCGCTTTGATGTGCTCAATACAAGCGACCAGACCAAAACACCAGAGTTGTATGTGCAGTTGGCCCGCGATGGCATGAGCGCAGAGTCTGAAACGCCGTTCTACCAAACCTTTACAGGCCCAGCGTTCTACAGCGACGAGAGCAAGTACCAAAAGGTCACCTTCGACGACATTACAAAAAACGATGCCACCTTCGCCGCCACCAGCACATCGGGTTACGTGGCCATGGTGCAGCATTACTTTGCCAGCGCGTGGATCTTGCCTGCAGGTCAAGCGCGTGAAAATTACGTTGCCAAGTTCGCCTCTGGTATTTACACGGCCGGCAGCAAAGCGCAGCTGGGCGAGTTGCCCGCTGGCGCGACTCAAACCGTGCAAACGCGTTTGTTCGTGGGCCCGCAGCAAGAAACCATGCTGGAGACCGTTACACCAGGCCTAGAGCTGGTGAAAGACTACGGTTGGGTCACCATTTTGGCCAAGCCGCTGTACTGGCTGCTGGACAAAATCCATGGCTTCGTGGGCAACTGGGGCTGGGCCATTGTGTTGTTGGTGGTCTTGATCAAGGCCGCCTTCTACTGGCTCAATGCCAAGGCTTACCAAAGCATGGGCAAGATGAAGGCCTTGAGCCCACGCATCACCGAGATGCGCGAGCGCTTGAAAGACAAGCCGCAACAAATGCAGCAAGAGATGATGCGCATTTACCGGGAAGAAAAAGTCAACCCACTGGGTGGCTGCTTGCCCATCATGATTCAAATTCCTGTGTTCATCGCCTTGTACTGGGTGTTGCTCTCTAGTGTGGAAATGCGCAACGCACCTTGGGTGCTTTGGATTTCAGACTTGTCGACCAAAGACCCGTACTTCATCCTGCCTGTGGTCATGACCATGACGACGTTCATCCAAACGGCTTTGAACCCCACGCCGCCCGACGCCTTGCAGGCCAAGCTGATGTGGATCATGCCCATGGCCTTTTCCGTGATGTTCTTCTTCTTCCCAGCTGGATTGGTGTTGTACTGGATTACCAACAACACCTTGACCATCTTGCAGCAGTGGCACATCAACAAAGGCATGGGCGTTGAGATGAAGTTCAAGCTCCCGTCGTTCAAGTAAAGGCAAACAACAAGTGGCAAGCGGTTGACGTGAGCCACCCAGTTCAGCGGCGCGCGGTGCGCGCCGTATGCCATCCTCAAGGGCCGCCGCTGCAAAGTGTGCGGCCCTTGTGCTTTGTGCTGCGCCTGGCGTGCCGGCGACAATTTCCAAAGATGCCCCAGCGCCAGCGCGTGGCGCGCACAACCCACTGATAATGAGAGCATGCTCACCAGCCATTTAGACCCCATTGTTGCCGTTGCCACCGCGCCCGGGCGCGGTGCCGTGGGCATAGTGCGCGTTTCTGCAGCCAGCACGGCGTTTGATGCCTACGTGCATGCGCTGCTGGGCAAGAACTTACAGCCACGCGTGGCCACCTACGGCGCGTTTCCAAGTGGCGATGGTGGTGCGATTGATCACGGCTTGGCCATTGCATTTGTCGCGCCGCACTCTTACACAGGCGAGTCTGTGCTGGAGTTGCAAGCGCACGGCGGACCAGCGGTGCTGCAGCTGTTGGTGCAGCGTTGTTTGGAGGTTGCGCAACACACCACAAACGGCGCGGCCTTGCTGCCCAACCTGCGCTTGGCGCAGCCGGGCGAATTCACGCAGCGTGCGTTTTTGAACGGCAAACTCGACCTGGCGCAGGCCGAAGCGGTTGCCGATTTGATTGATGCCAGCACCGAGCAAGCGGTGCGCTCGGCTGCGCGGTCATTGAGCGGTGCGTTCTCCAATGAAGTGGCACAGTTGCGTGAGTTGCTGGTGAAGCTGCGCATGTTGGTGGAGGCTACGCTGGACTTCCCGGAAGAAGAAATCGATTTTTTGCAACAAGCCGATGCCAGTGGACAACTCGCGCGCCTGCAAGCCCAGCTCGAGCGCGTGATGCACCAAACCCAGCAAGGGGTTTTGCTGCGCGAGGGTATATCGGTGGTGATTGCGGGGCAGCCCAACGCGGGCAAAAGCTCCCTGCTCAATGCCCTAGCCGGCGCGGAGTTGGCCATCGTCACGCCCATTGCAGGCACCACCCGTGACGTGGTGCAGCAAACCATACAAATCAATGGCGTGCCGCTGCACATTTTGGATACAGCCGGCTTGCGCGATAGCAGCGATGCCGTTGAGCAAATTGGTATTGCCAAAGCGTGGCATGAAATAGAAAAAGCAGATGCCGTGCTGTTTGTCTATGACGCCAGCTTGGCGAACGATCCTCCCACACAAGCCGCCAATGCGGCCTTGCGCGCACGCTTGCCCAGCGGTGTGCCGGTGTTGTCGGTGTGGAATAAGTCTGACATTGCCACGCAAGGCAAAGCGCCTGTGGCCTTGTCCGGCGAGCCAACGCAGGTGTGGCTGTCTGCCAAAACCGGGGATGGGCTAGAACAACTGCGCGCCACACTGCTGCAGTGGGCTGGTTGGGACACGCCCACCGAGGGGCTGTACATGGCGCGCAAACGCCACGTGGTGGCGCTGCAAAATGTGGCCGTGCACTTGCAGGCGGCCAGTGTGCTGCTCAACCAACATGTGGGCGACCACCTCGACTTGCTGGCCGAGGAGCTGCGTATGGCGCAAGTGTCTCTAGGCGAGCTCACGGGCGAGTTCAGCGCAGATGATTTGCTGGGCGAAATCTTCTCGCGTTTTTGTATCGGTAAGTAAGTGCTGCAAACCTGCAGTGGGCCAACGCTGCAGGCGCACCATTTACGCCATTCACGCCAGTTAGGCTATTTCGGCCATCTGCACCATGGTCAGGTGCCGCCCTCAGTGCCCTTCAAAGTCCAGCAAGGTGAACAGCTGCAAGCCTGCGGCCTTGAGTTTGTCAGAGCCGCCCAGCTCGGGTAAGTCCACGATGGCGGCGCCTTCAATGACCTGCGCGCCCAAGCGCTCTAGCAGTTGTTTGCCAGCCATCATGGTGCCACCCGTTGCAATGAGGTCGTCCATCAGCACCACACGCTGCCCTGGTAACACGGCGTCGGTGTGCAGCTCTACGGTGGCGCTGCCATATTCCAACTCATAGGTTTGCGCTACCGTCGTGAAGGGCAACTTGCCCTTTTTGCGGATCGGCACAAAGCCCACACCCAGCTCGTATGCCAGCACGGAGCCCATGATGAAGCCACGCGCGTCCAAGCCTGCGACCACATCGGGGCGCATGTCCGCATCCATGTAGCGGTGCACAAAAGCGTCTATCAGCACCCTGAATACGCGTGGGTTTTGCAGCAGCGGCGTGATGTCCCTGAACGCCACGCCCGCCTCGGGCCAGTCTTGTACGGTTCGGATGTGGGCGCGCAAATAGTCTTGTATGTTCATGGACAGTACAGAAAAAAATCAGAAAGGGTTGGGGCCAGGCGGGGTGTCAGCCGCCGCGCAACAAGCGGTCTTCGGCTTTGGCCAGACATGCAGGCGTGCCACTGAGCACCAAGGCGTCATCAGCCTTGAGCGCGACTTGCGTCCAATCGGTGGTGAACTGTTGGCCCCGTCGGCGCAGCGAAATCACCACTACGTCAATGCCATCAAACGCCAACTGTGCAATGGTTTTGTCTATGGCGTAAGCCGTCAAAGGCAAGGCTACGGTTTGCAGTCGCTCTTGGTCTAGCTCGTCAATCGTGTCGTCGTCGGCGCCGTGGAAATAGCCCCTGAGCAAGTTGTAGCGTTTGTTGCGCTGCGCTTGCACTTGGCGAATCACGCGGCGCATGGGCACGCCCACCAAAGCCAAAGCGTGAGAGGCCAACATCAAACTGCCTTCAATCGCCTCGGGCACCACCTCTGTGGCACCAGCGGCAATGAGGCGGTCTATATCGTGGTCGTCCACGGTACGCACAATCACAGGCACTTGTGGCGCGTGTTCCTTGGTGTTGGCGAGTACCTTGAGTGCAGAGGCTGTTTCTTTGTAGGTCACCACCACAGCGCTGGCACGCGCCAAGCCCGCAGCCATGAGCGCTTGCAGCCGCGCGGCGTCGCCAAACACCACCGAGTCACCGGCGGCGGCGGCTTGACGCACGCGGTCGGGGTCTAGGTCCAGCGCCATGTAGGGAATGTTTTCTTGCTCCAGCATGCGCGCGAGGTTTTGGCCGCTGCGACCGTAGCCACAAATCACCACATGGTGGTTGGCGCTGATGGCTTTTTTGGCAATGGTGGTCATTTGCACCGACTGCATGAGCCAGTCGCTACCAGCCACGCGCATGACCGCTTCGTTGCTGTACATGATGATGAAGGGTGTGGCCATCATCGAAATCACCATGGCCGCCAAAATGGGGTTGAGCATTTCTGGCGCGACCAAATTGTTTTGCGATGCCAGCGTCAACAACACAAAACCAAACTCACCAGCTTGCGCCAAATACAAGCCCACGCGCATGGATGTGCCCACCGGTGAGCCCCACAGCCGCGTGAGTCCGGCAATCAGTACAAATTTAAACAACACTGGCAAGCAGGTGAGCAACAACACCAAAGGCCAGCGCTCCCACACAATGCGCCAGTCCAGCATCATGCCGATGGTGATGAAAAACAAGCCCATCAGCACATCGCGAAATGGCCGTATGTCGGTCTCCACCTGGTGCTTGAATTCGGTCTCCGAAATCAGCATGCCCGCTACAAACGCACCCAAGGCCAAGGACAGGCCCGCATGCTCGGTCAGCCACGCCAACCCCAAAGTGATGAGCAGCAGGTTGAGCATGAACAGCTCTTCGCTCTTGCGCTTGGCCACCAAGGTCAGCCACCAGTGCATGACCTTTTGCCCTCCGGTGAGCAGCAAGGCAATGAGCACCACCGCCTTGAGCAAGGCCAGTCCAATGCTGGTGGCAAAGGCGTCCACCGGGCTGCCCAGCGCAGGGATGAGAATCAGCAGCGGCACCACAGCCAAGTCTTGAAACAGCAAAATGCCCACCACGCGCTTGCCGTGCTCGCTGTCGAGCTCTAAGCGCTCTGCAGTGAGTTTGATGACAACAGCAGTGCTGCTCATGGACATCACGCCACCAAGGGCCAGCGCGGCTTGCCAGCCCATGCTCCATACGCTTGGCCACACCCATGCCAAGAACAACGAGCCCAAAGTGGCCACCACAATGGTGGCCATGACCTGCGACAAGCCCAAGCCAAACACCAATTTACCCATGGTGCGCAACTTGGGCAGGCTGAACTCTAAGCCAATCGCAAACATCAAAAACACCACGCCAAACTCTGCAAGATAGCGCACGCCCGCCGAGTCTTGTGCCAAGGCCAAGGCGTTGGGCCCAATCACCACGCCAACAACCAAATAGCCCAACACCGGCGGCAAACGCAAGTAGCGGCAGCCCACCACGCCCAAAACGGCGGCGAGCAGGTATAACAGCGTGATATCTAATGAATTCATAAATGTGCGGTTGGTATAGCGCAATGTTAAACGCAGACGCGCACCT
>JANREF010000135.1:8061-32956 GCA_030726195.1 Burkholderiaceae bacterium
CGATTGCCCGATAATTGCACCATGCAACCCACACCCAACACGCCCACCACGCCTACCCAAGCCGAGCAAGCCATGACTGTCGACCCCCAACAAGCGCTCAGCATTGCGCGCGAGACGCTGGCCATTGAGGCGCAGGCGGTCAGCGCCATGGCCCAGCGTTTGGATGAACGCTTCGCCGACGTGGTGGCCGCCGTCTTGGCGTGCCGTGGCCGTTTGGTGGTCATGGGCATGGGCAAAAGCGGCCATGTGGGCAACAAAATTGCCGCCACACTGGCCTCAACGGGCACGCCCGCCATGTTTGTGCACCCCGGTGAGGCCAGCCACGGCGACTTGGGCATGATCACCGCTGCCGACGTGGTGCTGGCCATCAGCAACAGCGGCGAGAGCGACGAGCTCAATGCCGTCCTGCCCGTCATCAAACGCATGGGCATTGGCCTGATTGCGCTCACTGGGCGTGCAGACTCTTCATTGGCCAACTACGCCGACTGGGTGTTGGACAGCAGCGTGGCCAAAGAGGCCTGTCCCCACAACTTGGCGCCCACAGCCAGTACGACGGCCCAAATGGCCTTGGGTGATGCATTGGCCATGGCGCTACTGGACGCCAGAGGTTTTAAGCCACAAGACTTCGCGCGCTCACACCCAGGTGGTGCCTTGGGCCGCAAATTGCTCACACACGTGAGCGACATCATGCGCAGCGGTGACGCCGTGCCGCGCGTGTTTGCGCACACCTGCGGCATGGACTTGATGCGTGAGATGAGCGCCAAGGGGCTGGGCGCCACAGCGGTGGTGGACGACGCCAACCGCGCCATAGGCATCTTCACCGACGGTGACCTGCGCCGCAGCATTGAGCAAGGGGTGGACTTGCGCACCGCCGTTGCGGGCGACATCATGCGGCCCAACCCGCGCACCATCAACAGCCAGGAGCTGGCCGCGCAAGCCGCGGATGTGATGGAGGCCCATGCTGTGACCAGCTTGCTGGTGGTCGATGACAGCGGCGCGCTCATAGGCGCGCTCAACACCAACGACTTGATGCGCGCCAAGGTGATTTAAGCCATGACCGATCACAACCTCAGCGCAGGCCACGCAACGCACGTGGATCAACACGGTAAGGCCGCACACATGTCACAGGCCGCATTGGCTCGTTTCTCGCCCGACGTGTTGGCGCGCGCGCAAGCGGTCAAGGTGGTCTTTTTCGATGTGGACGGTGTGCTCACCGATGGCAGCTTGTGGTTTACCGATGCGGGCGAAGCCATGAAGCGCTTCAACACCTTGGATGGCCATGGCATCAAGTTGCTGCAACGCGCAGGCATCACGCCAGCGGTTGTCACGGGGCGCGACTCCAGTGCCCTGCGCAACCGCCTAACCGCCTTGGGCGTGGTACATGCCCGTTTTGGTACTGAAGACAAGCTACCGGCCGCCAACGCGATTTTGGATGAGCTGCACCTAAACTGGTCGCAGGCCTGCGCCATGGGCGACGACTGGCCAGACCTGCCCATGCTCACGCGTGCGGCCTTGGCCTGTGTGCCTGCAACTGCGCAGGTGGACGTGTTGGCGCATGCGCACTTCACGCCGCGCGCCAGTGCGGGCAACGGCGCGGTGCGTGAGCTGTGCGATGTGCTGCTGCACGCCAGCGGCCAGTACGACGCACTGCTGCAGGAAGCCATGAAATGAATGCCACCAGTGCACTGCCAGATGTGACGCCCACCAAGCCTAAACCAGGCTCGTCAGGCGGCGCACGCAAGCCCGTGCATGTGTTGCGCCAATGGGCCGACCACCTGATTGCCTATGTGCCCTTGGCCTTGGTGGGCATCTTGGCCGCAATGACGTTTTGGTTGTTGCGACTCACGCCTGTGCCGCAAGAGGCACAAGCCGCGCGGCCAACGCCCACGGTTCCGGACAATTACTTGGTCAACTTTGTCGCTCGCAGTTTTGACAACAGCGGCACGCTCACAGCGCAAGTCATCGGTGACTCGGCGCAGCACCTGCCTCACACAGGCGACATGCACGTGCAGGTTGCGCGCATCACGGCTTGGGGCAAAGACGACACCCGCACCGACAGCACCTCGGACACGGCGGTGGTGAACCAAGCGCAAACGCAGTACGAGCTCAACGGCAACGTGGTGGTAAAGCGCATACAGCTCAATAAGCCCGATTTGCAAATCACGGGTGAGCAGCTGTTGGTCGATACCGACTTGGACCGCATGACCTCTGTGTTGCCTGTGCATGTGCGCCGAGGCGTAGACGACATCAAGTCCCAGCGCATGGTGGTGGACAACGCCACCGGCATCGCCGAGTTTTCAGAGCGTGTGCGTGCGGTGGTGCAGCCACGCCCATAACGTCTACAGACCGAAACGAAAAACATGTCCAACACCGCGCCTCTTGCTTTCATCACGGGCGGCTCCAGTGGCATAGGCCAAGCGCTGGCTGAGCACTACCTGCAGCTTGGTTGGCGCGTGGCTGTGGTGGCCAGGCGAGAGCAAGACATGCGCGACTGGGCCAGCACCTACAACCCAAGCGATGCGGGTGTGCGTGTGGGCGTGTACGCGGCCGATGTCAGCGACGCGGTCCAAGCGCGCCAAGCAGCGCAGGCCTGTATCGCGGATATGGGCCTACCCGATGTGGTTGTCGCCAACGCCGGCATCAGCGTGGGGGTGGACACCTCGGAGTTTGAAGACCTCGCGGCGCTGCAGCGCACCTTGGCGCTCAATGTGGGCGGCTTGGCCAATACCTTTCACGCTTTTATCAACCCCATGCGCGCGCGCGGCAGCGGCCGGCTGGTGGGCATTGCCAGCGTGGCGGGTATACGTGGCCTGCCCGGTCACGGTGCCTATTGTGCGAGCAAGGCGGGTGCGATCGCCTATTTGGAGTCTTTGCGCGGTGAGCTGCGTGGCAGTGGTGTAGACGTGGTCACCGTGGTACCCGGCTACATCGCAACGCCTTTGACGGCCAAGAATCCTTATGGCATGCCATTTTTGATGCCTGCTGCAGACTTCGCAACTGCGGCTGTGCGCGCCATTGCTAAACCCCAATCGTATGTGGTCATTCCATGGCAAATGGGCGTGGTGGCCAAATTGCTGCGCATACTACCCAACGCGTTGTTTGACCGCTTGCTGAGCGGGCGCGCGCGCAAGCCTCGCGAGCCCAACGCGTCACCCTAGTGGGCCCTGGGTCGGGCTTGCCCTGTGTAACCCACACCAAAGAAAGTGCTAGGCGTATGGATGTTGTTGTTTGGTTTTTCTTGTTGGGCGTGCTGGCCAAGCTGCTCAAAAGTGACCTGCGGCTTCCCGAGCCTTTGTACGAAACCCTCTCCATTTACTTGCTCTTGGCCATTGGCCTCAAAGGCGGCATAGAGCTCAGCCGTCAGTCGCTGTGGGAGTTGTTTCCCCAAATTGCCTTGTGCGTGGGCTTGGGCTTGCTCATACCGGTGTTGGTCATGCCCGTGCTCAAGGCCTTGGGCCTGCGCGCGGTGGACGCCGCGGCCATGGCAGCGCACTACGGCTCGGTCAGCGTGGTGACCTTTGCGGTGGGCTTGGCCTACCTCAATGCCCAAGGCATTGCCACTTCCAGCCATGCACCGCTGTGGGTGGCTGTGATGGAGGCGCCCGGCATCATGGCGGGTATTGTGTTGGCGTATTGGTTTGCACGTGACACGCGCACACAAGCTGGCGCCAATGGTTTAAGTGCAGGCGCGACTTCAGGTGCTGCTGCTCACGCAACGACACCCGCCGTGGGTGGCTTGCGCGGCGTGATACACGACGTGCTGTTTGGCAAGTCCATTCTGTTGCTCATGGGTGGTTTGTTCGTGGGCGCTGTCATGGGCGAGCAAGGCGTAGCACCTATTGCACCGTTGTTCATCACACCCTTCAAGGGCGTGCTGGCTTTGTTCTTGTTGGAGCTGGGGCTGGTGGCTGGTGCGCGCTTGGGTGACTTGCGTCGCTATGGCGTGCGCCTCATTGCCTTTGGCGTCTTGGCGCCACCTGTCTTGGCGTTGTTGGGCATGGCAGGCGCGCGTGCCTTGGGTTTGGGTGTAGGCGACATGGTGATATTTGCGGTGCTGGCTGCCAGCGCCAGCTACATTGCTGCGCCAACGGCCATGCGCATGGCCTTGCCCAAAGCCAATGCGGCCCTGTCGATCACGGCGTCGTTGGGCTTGACGTTTCCGTTCAATATTGTGTTGGGTGTGCCGCTGTACACCCATATGGCTGTTTGGTGGGGTAGTGCATGAGCGATGAACAACGCGCGGTGTCTGTGGCGGGCGATGCCTTGCCAACATTTGAGAAAACCTTGCTGGTGGTGTTGTGTGAGGCTTTGCTAGAAAAGCCGCTGCTCAGCCTGGCCAAGCGCATGGGTGCCTTGGGCTACACCGTGCACGATGTGCGTGGCGGCGGCTCCTGGGGCACGCGCGACGCCATGTGGGAGGCGGATCGCAGCATTGAGGTGAAGTTCATTTGCGCATCTGCGGTTGCCAAAACCATTGCCAATGCCATAGTGGCCAACTATGGCGAGGACTACGCCTTGAGCCTGTACCTCAGCCCCGTTGAGGTGTTGCGCGGCCACAAATACTAGACCCGCGTGTTGGGGGTCAGTTCGTAGGCGCGTGTGACAGGTGCGTGTTACAGGCGTAAAAAAACCGGCTGGCACTCACGTGCTAGCCGGTTTTTGAGAGGTTTAAACCTTAGATGAATCTAAGATTTAGTAACCACCACGGCCACCGCCGCCGCCGCCTTCGCGACGGCCACCGCCGCCGTATGGGCTACGGAAACCATCGTTGCCGCCGCCGAAGCCGCCGCTACGTGGAGGACGTGGCTCCATTGGACGAGCTTCGTTCACGACCAAGTTACGGCCGCCCAAAGCTTGACCGTTCATGCCGTTGATAGCAGCTTGTGCTTGCGCATCATCAGCCATTTCCACAAAGCCGAAGCCTTTGGAGCGACCGGTGTCACGTTCCATCATTACTTTGGCGCTGGTAACAGTGCCGAATTCGCCGAAAGACTGGCTCAGGTCATCGTCGCGTACCGTGTAAGGTAGATTGCCGACGTACAGTTTGTTGCCCATTCTGGGACTCCTCAAAAAAACACACTACTAAGCGATGGAAGTCCGGCAAGCACTAACTGAATTGACTTCGTCCGAGCACGCAAAACTGACCTATCACCTCTAACAACGTGGCATTGATTGCCACGCACCCCCATTATCACGGTAAACACCAAGAAAAACCGACTAATTTGTAGGACTTCGCCTGAAATACCCATAAATGTGTGGTTGCTAAGGGAATTCAATGACTAAACCCTTGGTTTTCAGGCTGTGCCCGCCGCACATCAAGCCGGTAGGACCGTGGTTTACCAGCTCACCTCACGCTCAGGCGTGGCCGTGATTTGGTGTATGGACAGGTCGGCACCTTGGAACTCGTCTTCATTGGACAAGCGCAAACCCACCGTGTAGCGCAACACGCCGTAGACCACCACGCCGCCGAGCAAAGCCCAAGCCACACCCATGGCTGTGCCAATGAGTTGTGCGCTCAAGCTCACGCCACCCAAACCACCCAAACTGTTGCTGCCAAAAATACCGGCTGCAATGCCGCCCCAAGTGCCGCACAAACCGTGCAGTGGCCACACACCCAGCACGTCGTCTATCTTCCATTTGTTTTGCACCAAGGTGAACAGCCATACAAACAGGCCACCCGCAATCGCACCTACAAACCATGCGCCAATGGGGTGCATCACGTCAGAGCCTGCACACACGGCAACCAATCCAGCCAATGGGCCGTTGTGCACAAAGCCGGGGTCGTTCTTGCCCAATACCAATGCGGCCAGCGTGCCGCCCACCATGGCCATGAGGGAGTTCACGGCGACCAAGCCGCTGAGGTTGTCTACGGTTTGTGCGCTCATCACGTTGAAGCCAAACCAGCCCACACACAAAATCCATGCACCCAAAGCCAAGAACGGAATGCTTGAGGGTGGGTGTGCGCTTAGCGACCCGTCTTTGCGGTAGCGGTTGTAACGCGCGCCCAACAAGACCACGGCGGGCAAGGCAATCCAACCGCCCACCGCGTGCACGACCACAGAGCCAGCAAAGTCGTGGAAGGGGGCGCCTGTGAGCGACTCAATCCAGGCTTGCACGCCCCAATTGCCGTTCCACACCACGCCTTCAAAAAACGGGTACACAAAACCCACAATCACAGCGGTGGCCATGAGCTGTGGCCAGAACTTGGCGCGCTCAGCAATGCCGCCGGAGATGATGGCAGGAATAGCCGCGGCGAAGGTGAGCAAAAAGAAGAACTTCACCAAGTCGTAGCCATTGCGCTGCGCCAGTACATCAGCACCCACAAAAAAGTGCGTCCCATACGCCACGCCGTAACCGACCAAAAAATACACCACGGTAGACAGCGAGAAATCCACCAAAATTTTCACCAGCGCATTGACTTGGTTTTTCTTCCTGACCGTGCCCAATTCCAAGAACGCAAAGCCCGCGTGCATGGCCAGCACCAGAATAGCGCCAAGTAATATAAAGAGGGCGTCCATGCCCTGTTTCAGTGCGTCCATCGCTTAAACCTGCCTAAAAGTAAGTGTTGTGCATTGTTTTGGTGCAAAAAATGGCCTTTCGGCCACTTCGCACCAAAAGGCAGCAATAACTGCGCCAATCGGGTGCGGTACAGCCCCTGCGGTGGTGCTGGGCCAATGCCCGACGGCGCGCATGCACGCTTGCGTTTGGGCTTGTACATGGACCCAGTTGCTATACTGATCACTTGCGCCGATTTGCTCCAGCTTGCGGGCGCGTTTAACAAATACAGCTAAAAACGGATCACTTGGATGCCAGACCCAGTGCCGTTTTTGGGTTCACGGGGTATGGGTGCCATGACTTTGATTGCTTCAGCCAAAACACTAGATGTCCACCAGCCATTGACGCTGCGTAGTGGCGAAGTGTTGGCTGGTTACACCCTGGCGTACGAGACATATGGCGAGCTCAACGCCGACGCCAGCAATGCCGTCTTGGTCTGTCATGCCCTGAATGCCTCACATCATGTGGCTGGTGTGTACAAGCAGGCCGACGGCACCTTGGAGTCCAAAAGCAGCGGCTGGTGGGACAACATGGTCGGGCCAGGCAAGCCGGTGGACACCAACCGCTATTTCGTCATTGGCGTGAACAACATCGGATCGTGCTTCGGCTCCAGCGGCCCGGCCAGCGTCAACCCTGCCACCGGTGCGGTGTGGGGTGCAGACTTTCCAGTGGTCACCGTGCAGGACTGGGTCAACACCCAAGCCGCGTTGCTGGATGCTTTGGGTATTGCGCAACTGGCCGCCGTGTTGGGTGGCAGTTTGGGCGGTATGCAAGCGCTGAGCTGGACCTTGCAATACCCGCAGCGCGTGCGCCACGCGGTGATTGTGGCCAGTGCGCCCAACCTCACAGCAGAAAACATTGCTTTCAACGAAGTGGCGCGCCGAGCCATCGTGACCGACCCTGATTTTTTCGACGGCCACTACCGCGCGCACGGCACGCTGCCCCGGCGAGGCTTGCGCATTGCGCGCATGATTGGTCACATCACCTACCTGAGCGACGATGTGATGAATGCCAAATTTGGTCGCACGCTGCGCCGTGCGGTGCAGGCTGTGCGCCAGGGTGATACGCCGCCTGCCTACCTGTACAGCACGCAAGAGGTGGAGTTTGAAATCGAGAGCTACTTGCGCTACCAGGGCGATAAATTTGCCGAGTACTTCGACGCCAACACCTACTTGCTCATCACGCGCGCACTCGACTACTTCGACCCCGCGCGTGAGTACGGCGGTGATTTGAGTGCCGCGCTCGCGGTAGCCAAAGCCAAGTTCTTGTTGGTGAGTTTCACCACCGACTGGCGCTTTACGCCGCAGCGAAGCCGCGACATGGTGCAGGCCATGCTGAAAAACAAGCACGCAGTGAGCTATGCCGAAATTGACGCACCACATGGCCACGACGCCTTCTTATTAGACGACGCGCGCTACCACGGTGTGGTGCGCGCCTACTTTGAACAAGCCGTAAACACAAAGGCCGCCGCGCTATGAGCACAGATCAAACCATGCAGGCTTTGGCCAATTTGGTGCCCGTGGGCTCGCACGTGCTGGACTTGGGCTGCGGCGATGGCGCCATGATGGCCTATTTGCAAACGCACCGCCAATGCACCGGCTACGGTGTTGAGATTGACGACGACAAAGTGAAGTCGTGTGTACAAGCGGGTGTGCGTGTGTTGCAGCTCAACTTGGACGATGGCTTGTCCATGTTTGACGACAACGCCTTTGACGTGGTCTTGCAAATAGACACCTTGCAGCACCTGCGCAATGCCGAGGTGATGCTGCGCGAAACCGCACGTGTGGGCCGCATTGGTGTGGTGGCCTTCCCCAACTTTGCGCACTGGCCCAACCGCTTGCAAGTGTTGCTGGGTCGCATGCCTGTGACCAAGCGCTTGCCCTACCAGTGGTACAACACGCCCAACATCCGTGTGGGTACGTTTGCCGACTTTGAAGTGTTGGCCACATCAAACGGCTTGCACATAGACGATAGTTTTGGTGTGCATGCCGGGCGCGTGAAGCGCCACTTCCCCAACGCGCTCGCCAGTACCGCCGTGTTCAAGTTCCGCCGATAACACCACACCCACCCATGCAAGCCTTCAGCAACAAGCCCCCTGTTTTGTCTGTTGCGCGGCTGTGGCCTTGGCTGCATCGGGTGAACAAGCGCAGCTTGCGCCTTGATGCGCAGGCCGGCTTGTTGGGCATGGTGTTGTCGCTGCCTCAAGGCATTGCCTTCGCAAGCCTAGCGGGCCTGCCCATTGAGTTTGGCGTGTACACCTCCATCGTGCCGTGCATTGTGGCGGCCTTGTTTGGCTCGAGCTGGCATGTGACCTCTGGCCCCACCAATGCCATTTCTTTGGCCATGTTGGCCATGCTTGCGCCCTTGGCGGCGGTGGGCAGCGCGCACTACATTGCGCTGGCGCTCACCGTGACCTTGTTGGTGGGCTGCATTCAGCTGGGTGTGGGCGTGTTGCGCTTGGGCAGCATTGCCAACTTCATATCGCCCGTGGCCTTGTTTGGATTCACCGCGGGCGCGGCCCTGCTCATTGCCATGAGCGCCCTGCCTGAGGCACTGGGGCTCGATGCAGTCGGCGTGCATGGCGCGCTGCAGTCGGTGTCTTACGCTGTGACACACGCGGCGCACACGCATTGGGCCAGTGTGTTGGCGGCGGCCACCACCGTTGTGGTCGCCGTGGCACTCAAGCGCTGGCGCCCCACTTGGCCGCACATGTTGTTGGGCCTGATGGCGGCTACGGCCTTGTCTGTGGTGCTGCCCCATGCAATGCCTAATGCGCAGATGCAAACCGTGGGCCATATTCCCTCACCGTTTCCGCCCTTGTCTTGGCCTGTGGTGTCGCTGCGGGACTTACCCGAGTTGGTGGGCTTGGCCTTGGCGCTGAGTTTGGTTGCGCTGGGCCAAAGCGTGTCCATCGCCAAAGCCTTGGCCGACCGCTCGGGGCAGCGCATAGACGCCAACCGTGAGTTTGTAGGCCAAGGCTTGTCCAACGTCGTGGGCGCATTCTTCTCTTGTTATGTTTCATGTGGCTCGCTCAACCGCTCCGTGCCCAACTATGAGGCGGGCGCGCAAACACCGTTGGCGGCGGTGTTCTCGGCCGCCTTCATGTTGGCGCTGGTTGGGGTGGCCTCGACGCAGCTCGCGCAGATACCCGTTGCAGCCATTGCGGGCTTGCTCATGCTGGTCGCTTGGAGTTTGTTGGATGTACCGCGCTGGATGTATTTGTGGCGGGTGAGCCGACGTGACCTCGCCATTGCCGCGCTCACCCTACTGGCCACGGTCACCTTGCGACTGGAGTACGCCATTGTGTTGGGCGCACTGCTCAGCCTGATGGTGTTTTTGTACCGCACGGCCAACCCGGCCATGCGCCGTATAGGCTTTGACACCCACGACCAGCCGCGCCGCTCTGTGGTGCTGGCCGACAGCGACAAGGCTTTGCCCGAATGCCCACAGCTCACGCTGCTGCGCATGGAGGGCGATGTGTACTTTGGCGCAGTGCAGTCCGTGAGCGACAGGCTGCAGCGCCTGCGCGACATGCCCGGTGCAGCCAAGCATTTGCTGGTGATGGCCAAGAGCATGAACTACATAGACTTGGCCGGTGCGCAGCTGTGGGCGCAAGAGCTGGGCGCGCGTCGCAGCGCCGGTGGCGATGTGTATTTTCATAGGCCCAGGTCTGCGGTGGTGCACATGTGGCAGGCCACCGGCTTTGACGCCGAGCTGGGCAGCGCCAACGTCTTTGGCGACAAAGGCAGCGCCATTGCCCACATCGTGCCGCGCTTAGACCCTAACCTGTGCAAGCACTGCCAAGCGCGGGTGTTCCAAGAGTGCGCCGCGCGCCCCGGCCCCACCGACCCAAGGTAATCGCCCATGTCCCAGGCCACGTCCCAGCCCATCACCACCGAGTTGACCATGCCCGACGGCACGCCACTGGCTTACATGGCCTGGCCTTGGCGCCGCGCTGGCACACCACGTGCGCACATGCTGCTGGTCCATGGCCTAGGCGAGCATGCTCGGCGCTACGACGCGTTGGCCGAGTGGCTGCAAACACAAGGTGTGGCCGTGTGTGCCTACGACCAACGCGGCCATGGTGCATCTGGCGGTGCGCGCGCCACGCTGGCCCAACCCGACAGCCTGCTGGACGACTTGGACAGCGTGTGGCAAACCTTTGCGCAGACGCAAAAGACAACAAATGCAGGTGCAGATTTAGATGTGGCTGTAGATGGTGGTGTAGATGTAAGGGGTGCACCTTTGCTGGTATTGGGTCACAGCATGGGCGGCCTGGTCGTCATGCGCTGGCTGGCACGCGGCCCCACTATTGGCAGCGCGCCCGCGCCGCAGGCCGTCATAGCCTCCTCTCCCGCACTGGGCACGCACGCCAACGGCCTAGAGCTGTGGGTTGCCAAAACCCTGGCCAAGCACTGGCCCAATGCGCGCTTGAGCAATGGCTTGAAATTACAAAACCTCTCGCATGACCCAGCGGTGGTGCAAGCCTACAAACAAGACCCGTTGGTGCACAAATACATCACGCCGCGCTTGGCGCAGTGGATCATCACGCAAGGCCAAGCAGCGGTGCAGGCTGCCCACAGTTGGCCGTTGCCCATGTTGCTGGTGTATGCCGGTGCGGATGCGCTGGTAGACCCGAGCGCCACCGACGCCTTCGCACAAGCCGCACCGCCCATAGTGCACACGCTGCGCTTAGACGGCGCGTTTCACGAGATATTCAATGAAACGCCGCAGTACCGCGACGTGGCCTTGGCCACTGTGTCGCATTGGTTGGTGCAGCAGTTGAGGCCCTAGGTGGATGAGGTCTGCGACGCAGTGCCGCGCAGTGACAGCCACCACAAACTCAAACCCGTCAGTGCCACAGGTAGCAGCGAGCCCCAGTTCAACCAAGCCCAGCCCTGCGTTGTGAGCAGTGCGCCGGATGCAAACGAGCTCAGTGCCATGGTGATGAAGGTGAGGAAGTTGATGGCGGCTTGTGCCTTGTCTTTCTCGGCGGGCTCGTAGGCTTTGAGCGCCAGCGTGGTGCTGCCCGTGAACAAGAAGTTCCAACCCACGCCAAGTACGAATAGCGCCACGGTGAAGTGCATCAAGTCTTGGCCGGACAGGGCGATGGCGATGCACGCGGCGTTGAGCAGCACGCCTACACCCATGATGCGCAGCACGCCAAAACGCTTGATGAGGTGGCCGGTGAAAAAGCCTGGTGCGAACATGCCAATGACGTGCCACTCCAGCACCAAGGCGGTGTTGTCAAAGCTCATGCCGCACACTTGCATGGCCAGTGGTGTGGCGGCCATGAGCAGGTTCATCACGCCGTAGCCCAGAGCGGCGCCGCCAGCGGCGACGATGAACAGGGGTTGGCGCATGATGATGCCCAGGGGGCGGCCGGTGTCGGCGCTGCGCTCGGCTTTGACAAAGGCGGGAAAACGCATCAGGGCGATGACGATCATGGCCACAAGGGCTACCACCACCAAGGCCAAGTAGGCACCCGTGAAGGCGGTGGCGGTGAGGCCGCGTGTCATGGCGGCCAAGTTGGGGCCTAGCACAGCGCCCAGCAAGCCGCCGGCAAGCACCAGCGACACGGCTTTCTCACGCGTTTCGGGTGTGGCCAATTCGGCCGCCGCAAAACGGTACAGCTGGCCGTTGGCGCTGTAGTAGCCGGCCATGACGGTGGCGGCAACCAGCATCCAGAAGTTGCCTTGAATGGTGGCCATAGCGCACAGCAAGGCCGATGCAATGGCCACCAGCAAGCCCAGCTGAAACGAGACTTGGCGCCCAAACCGGCGCTGCGTGGCCGCGACCAAACCTGTGGACAAGGCGCTGCCCACCACATAGCCTGTCACGGGCAAGGTGGCCATCCAGCCCAGGGGTGCCAGCGCCAAACCGACCAAACCGTTGATGGCAATGAACACCACGTTGTTGGTGAGGAACAAGCCTTGGGCACCGGCCAGCAGCCATAAATTTTTATTCATACACAGGTGGCGCACTGCGCCCCATCAGACGTAAAGGAGTCCAATGGTATATCAGCCTGTGCTGATGTTCGGTGACGGTGCTGTCGCTTGTGTTGTGAGCCGTGCGCTAGCCCGCTCTTGGTTCTTGGAAGCGGGGTTGCAGTGCCCCGGGTTGCGCGTGTGGGCTAGGCCAACTGCACCAAGGCGGCCAGTGCTGCGGTTTCGGCGCGCAACACCCGCGTGCCCAAACTCAGGGGCAGCCAACCTGCAGCGATGGCCTGGGCCTCTTCTTGCTCAGACAAGCCGCCTTCGGGGCCGTTGAGCACCCACACAGGGGCTTGTGCGCTGGTGATGTGTTGCGATGCAGGGGCAGTGGTGGGGCTGGTTTGTAGCGACAGCACAAACCGCTGCGCTGGTAACGCAGGTTCAGTCCCAGTTCTAGGTCCAGTTTGTGTCGGTGCTTGTGCTTGTGTTTGTGTTTGGGCATCAGACCAAGCACCGAGCCATGTGTTGAGCGCCTGTGGCAAAGCGATGTGCGGCACCAGGTTGCGCCCACACTGCTCGCAAGCGGCCACGGCAATGGCTTGCCAGTGCTGTTGTTTTTTGAGCGCGCGCTCGCCACTGAGTTTGACCACGCTGCGTTGGCTCATCAGGGGTGTGATGCTGGCCACACCCAGTTCGACGGCCTTCTCGACCAGCCAGTCCATGCGTTCGTTGGCAGGCATGCACACGGCCAAATGAACAGCGCGGTTGGCTTCGCGTTCGATGTTGTGGTGTTCGCCCACGGCAACGTCCACGCTTTGCCTGCCCATTTGCACGATGGCCGCTTCGTATTCACCACCGCGTCCGTCGAACAGCTGCACGGTTTGGCCGGGTTGCATGCGCAAGACTTGCACGTGCCTGCTGGCTTCGCGCGACAGCGTCAGTTGCACACCGTTGTGCAGGGCTTGGTCGCAGTAGATACGGGGCATGGGGCTTGCGTGGATGTGGGTTGCTGTGATGGACGTTGCGCAGGCTCAGGCTGGGCCAAACGAGTAGCCGCTGGCCACTTGTAGACCCTCTATCTCGTCAATCAGGTGCAGCAGTGGCTTGAGCTCGCGGTAGCGCGATGCGGTGTTTCTCACGTAGTGGATGAAGCGTGGCGTATCCGCCAAATACTTGGGCTTGCCGTCACGCAACGTGAGGCGCGCAAAAATGCCCAATATTTTGAGGTGGCGCTGCAGGCCCATCCACTCCACAGCCCTAAAGAAGGCACCAAAGTCTTGGTCCCAATCGTTGTGGTTGAGCAGTCCTGCCGCACGGGCCCGCTCCCAGTAACGCACGGTGATGTCTATCACCATGTCGTCGTCCCAGCTCCAAAATGCGTCTCGCATGAGGCTGGCAATGTCGTAGGTGATGGGGCCGATAACGGCGTCTTGGAAGTCCAGCAAGCCCAGGCTGTTGTCGCTTGCCACCATGATGTTGCGCGGCATGAAGTCGCGGTGTACGTAGACCTGTGGCGCATCCAGGTTGGTGGCAATGATGGTTTCAAACGTCGCATCAAGCATGCGCTGCTGGGACTCACTCAGTGCAAAACCTTTGTGTTGTGCCACGTACCACTGCTCAAACAACTTGAGCTCACGCAGCAGCAAGGCATGGTCGTACGGCGGGAGTTGTTGGGGTGCGGTGGCTTGCTGCCACTGCACCAGCATGTCTAGGCTTTGTCCCATGTAGGAGCGCACCAACGCGTGGGCTTGACGCAGCGATGCCGACTTATCCGCCTCGGTGATATACGTTGCGGCGGCGCCTGCGTGCGGGTGCGCAGCGATGTCAAACGCAGATTGCAAGCCGGGTATGTGGCTGAGCACGTCGAGCAAGGTGTGGTGGCCCAAATCGGTGAGCAGCATAAAGCCTTGGGCTTGGTCCCAGGCCAGTACTTGCGGCGCGGCAATGTGGCCGCCTTGCATCAAGGAGGCTACTTTCACAAAGGCGGCGCAGTCCTCTTTGTCTGGTGGTGCGTCCATGATGACGCGCGATTGACCTGTCGCGTCAAGCACACGAAAGTAGCGTCTAAAGCTGGCGTCGGCACTGGCAACGCGCACGCTGGCCGCGTCGAGTTCATGGGCGCTCGCAACGTCAGCCAACCAGCTGTCGAACGCACGGCCCCTGGCGGTATCTGCCCACGTGAGCGCGTCGCCAGGCTGCGAAACTGGGGGCTGTTGGGGGTCGGTGGGTGTGTGGTGCATGGCGCTGGGCAGGCTGGTCGATAGCCGCGTGTGTCTCGTAGGATAATGGCTGCTCAATTGTATGTGTTGCGGGCTTTGATGCCGCTGCGCCTGCTGGCCTGTTTAGTTTGAAGCACAGTGCTTGTTTGTAAGCCTGTATTGCCGTTTGTCTATGCCGAAACCTTCTTTTTCTTGGTCGCCAGTTTTGCTCGTGTGCAGCTTGTGTGCGGCCTTGCAAAGCGTATGGGCGCAGGGCACCGACACGGCACTGCCAGGCTTGCGCTTGAGCCAGGAGTTGGTCGACGACTTGTCAGACGTGGCCAAAGACCAGCTGCCCACGTTTGTGTCGGGTGACAACATCACGGGTGAAGCCGACGTCTCTACCCGCATCGATGGCCAAGCCCAGCTGCGCCGCCACGGCGTGATCATCAAGGCCGACACCATCACCCAAGACGTGGCAACTGATGTGGTGACCATGGAGGGTCACGTGCAGGTGAACCAGCGCGGCAACCGGTTTGAAGGTCCTAAGGCACAGATCAAGCTGGACACCACCCAGGGTTATTTCGAGACGCCCGACTTTGAAATCAACAGCCTAAACGGCCAAGGTCAGGGTAGAGGCCAAGCGCAGCGCATCGACTTCCAAGGCCCCGATGTGGCCGTGGCCACCGACGTCACATACTCGACGTGCCCACGTCCGCCCGGCAGCGCATGGGCGCCCGACTGGTTGGTCAGCGCTTCGACCATCACCTTCGACCAAGCCACCGATACCGGCACGGCCATTGGTGGCGTGCTCAAGTTCAAAGGTGTGCCCTTGTTGGCGTCTCCATGGGTGAGCTTTCCGCTGTCGGACGAGCGCAAGTCGGGTTTGTTGCCGCCCACGCTCAATTTTGATGAGGCCAGCGGTGTGGAGTTCACCGTGCCGTATTACTTGAACATCGCGCCCAACCACGACGCCACCTTGTACCCCACCTACATGAGCAAGCGTGGTTTGGATTTGGCGGGCGAGTACCGTTATTTGGGCACCAGCTACGACGGGCGTTTGCGCGCGGCGTACATGGCCGACGACCAGTTGCGCGACGGCGCCAATCGTTGGGGTTGGTCTTGGCAGCACAACCAGGGCTTGCGTGTGGGCGATTTGCCCGTGCGCTTGCAAACCAACCTTAATCGCGTGAGCGACGGTGACTACTGGTCAGACTTCCCGCGCAGCACCACCTCACTGACCGACCGTTTGTTGGCCAACGACGTGGTGTTCAGCACCCAACAAGGCTTGTGGAAGGCCAGTGTAGGTTCCTACAAGTGGGAAACCTTGCAAAGCACAAACACCACCAGAATCACGGCGCCATACGACCGTGAGCCCCACATCACCTATGAGCTTGCATCCAACAGCCCTCAAAACCAGTTTGCAGGCATGGATTGGCGTGTCAACACACAGTTCACCGCATTCAGTGGCGACCCCGCCGACCACGCGTTCAATGGCGACCGGGCGGTTGTGTCTGGCAACCTGAGTCGGCGCTTCTCAACGGCGGGTGGCTACATCACACCGGCTTTGCGTGTGCACAGCCGCAGCTACCAGTTGGACAATGCCCTGACCCGAGGCCCGTTTGTGGATCGCCGCAGTGCGAACGTCACCTTGCCTACGCTCAGCTTGGACACTGGCTTGGTGTTTGAGCGTGATACCAGCAGTGGTGGCCTGCAAACCTTAGAGCCTCGTGCGTTGTTGGCCTACACACCCTATAAAGATCAAGACGGTTTACCCAACTACGACTCGGGCGAGGCCGACTTCAACCTGTCTAGTATTTACGCGCCCAATCCGTTCACAGGTAACGACCGCGTGGCCGATACCAAAACCTTGACCTTGGGTGTGACGTCGCGTTGGTATGAGGCGCAAAGTGGGCGCGAGCTGTTCAGCCTCACAGCGGCACAACGCACACGCCTGGCAGATCAAGTGCAAGGCATCGCATACGGCGCAGCCGTGCAGACCGACCGCGTGAGCGATGTGCTGCTGGGCGGCACCTACAAGCCCAATGACCGGTGGAGTTTTGATGGCGTGGTGCAATACGACCAAGACATTGGCCGCGCGCGCCGTGTGACCTGGACCGGCAGCTACAGTCCCAGTAATTACCGCACGGTGAGCTTGGCTTACCGCTTGCAGCGCGATACCAGCGAGTTGATCGATGTGGCTTGGCAGTGGCCGCTCAACGACTTGTGGGGCGACAGTGGTGAAGACTTGGGGCCTGGCCGCGGCTTGGGCGCACCGCGCTGGTACACCGTTGGCCGCGTGAACTACAGCCAATTGGACAAAAAAGTGGCCGACTTGGTCACGGGCTTGGAGTACGACGCGGGTTGTTGGGTGGGTCGCGTGGTGTTGGAGCAGCTGCAAACCACATTGACCACGTCTAACAAGCGGATTTTGTTCCAGTTGGAGTTTGTTGGGTTCTCGCGCATTGGTGCCAGCCCGCTCAAAACACTCAGTGAAAGCGTGCCGCGGTACCAATACCTGCGACAAGACATACAGGCACCCAGCCGCTTCCAAAACTACGATTAAAGGACCCTATGCTGTTGACACGTTTGTATGCCAGCGCCTTGGTGCTGGCCGCCTCGGCTTTGATCGCACCGGCATCAGCCCAAACGCCTGGCGCACCCGCTTTAGTGGATGCGATTGTTGCGGTTGTGGGCACCGAGCCCATCACCGCGTTTGAACTCAATCAACGCGTGCAAGTGGTGGCTAGGCAAAACGGTGTGGCCGTGACTGAGCAGTTGCGCAGCCAAGTGCTGGACGCCTTGGTGAACGAGCGCGCGCAGGCGCAGGCCGCGGAGGCCGAAGGCATCTCGGTCACGCAAGCGGATGTGGATCAAGCCGAGCAAACGATTGCCGCACAAAACCAACTGGACGTGGCGGGCTTGCACAAGCAAATTGAAAAAGAAGGCCTTACCGTCAACGGTTTCAGACGCCAGCTGTTAGACCAGTTGCTGGTCCAGCGGGTGCGTGAGCGCGAGGTCAGCCGCCGCGTGAACGTGACGCCTGCGGACATCGACCAATTCTTGCAAGCCCAGGCGCAACCCGGCCCTATGAGTTTGCAGGTTGCACATATGTTGGTGACTACACCTGAAGCCGCGTCTGAAGCGGTGGTGGCCCAAGCCAAAGCCACGGCCCAGGGTTTGCAAGCGCGCGCCAAAGCGGGAGAGGATTTTGCAGCTTTGGCTCGCCAGTACTCGCAGTCTGGGGATGCCGCCCAAGGCGGTGATTTGGGTTTGCGTGTGCAAGCCGATGTACCCCCTTTGTTTGTGCAAGCCGTGGCCAATGTGGCCGCTGGCGAGGTGGGCGAGCTGGTGCGCAGTGGCGCGGGTTGGCACGTGGTCAAGCTGCTCAAACGTGAGCGAGCGCAGCCTGTGATGACGGTGGTGCAAACGCGTGCGCGACACATATTGTTGCGCGCCGAAGGTGATGCACAGCAACGCCAAGCGGTCACTCAGCTGGAGGCTGTGCGCCAGCGTTTGGTGGCGGGCACGGCCGATTTTGCGCAGGTCGCGACCCAAATCAGTCAAGACGGCTCTGCGCCCGCTGGTGGCGACTTGGGCTGGGCGCGTCCCGGCATGTTTGTGCCCGAATTCGAGGCGGCCATGGACAGGTTGGACATCAACGGTATATCGCCACCCGTGGTGACGCGGTTTGGCGTGCACTTGATTCAGGTGCTGGAGCGCGCGCGCGCAGCACTCACACCCGAGGAGCAAAAGACGGCCGTGACCAATGTGTTGCGCGAACAAAAATCCAAAGAGGTACTCACAACGTGGGCGCGCGATGTGCGCGCACGCGCTTATGTCGAAATTCGCGAGCCGCAAGCCGAATGAGGCACATTGCGCGCAAACGCTTCGGTCAGCACTTCTTAAGTGATGGCCACATCATCGAGTCGATTGTCGATGGCATCAATCCCCAGCGTGGCGACGCAATGGTGGAAATTGGTCCTGGCCTCGCCGCACTGACCAACCCTTTGTTGGCAAGGTTGGATAAGCTGTGCGTGATTGAGCTGGACCGGGACTTGGCCGTGCGCTTGCGTGCCAACCCGCTGTTGGATGTGATTGAGTCGGATGTGCTGCGTGTGGATTTCACAGCCTTGGCCGACAAGCTACAAACCAAACGCCTGCGCGTGGTGGGCAACTTGCCCTACAACATTTCCACGCCCATTTTGTTCCAGCTCCTAGACCATGTGGATGTGGTGGCCGATCAGCACTTCATGTTGCAAAAAGAGGTGATTGACCGCATGGTCGCCTCGCCCAGTACGGCGGCGTATGGACGCTTGTCTGTCATGTTGCAGTGGCGGTACGACATGGACAATTTCTTGTTTGTGCCGCCAGAGAGTTTCAATCCGCCCCCGCGTGTGGACAGCGCTGTGGTACGCATGGTGCCCAAAGCTCAGATACCGCCGGTGCGCCTGCAAGCGTTTTCTGAAATGGTTCAAGTTGCGTTCAGCCAGCGCCGCAAGGTGTTGCGCCACACGCTGGGTGCGTGGCTTGCGCAGCGCGGCTACACGGGGGACTTTGATCTGCGCCGCCGCGCCGAAGAGGTGCCGGTGCAAAGCTACATCGACTTGCATTTGAGCTTGCCAGCTGCGCCGGCTGCGGCGTGAGCTTTTCGCACAGCCACATCTACAGCCACAGCGCCCATCAACGCACCGAAGGTGATGCGCTCAACCCTTGGCCACTGACTAGCAGGGGCAAAAAAAACCACCCTCGGACACGGGGTGGTTTTTTCATATCCAAGCTGTGTCGCTTGGTGGCCTGCATCTGGGCGATGCGCCCGGTAAGCCTTAGGCCGCGCTCAACCAGTAACCTGCATTGAACGGGCTGCTCATGCGCAATGCCATGGGGCTCACGTCCACCAGCTTGTCGGTAGGCATGGGCTCGTCTGTGCAGCCTTCAATGGTGATGGTTTCGCCGCTGGAGGCACGTGCCACTGAGAATGAGTAGAAGCAGCGGAACGGCACTTTGCGGTCGTTCCAGTAATCGGCCGTGTCGCGGAAAATGTCTAGTAACTGTTCGCGCGCTTCTTTATCAAACTTGGCGTGTGAGGGGATGTGCTCCAACACCACGATGAAACCAGTTTGTGGGCCTGACTTGTGCAACACATCGGTCATGGCATCAAACAGCGAGTCAAAATTCTTGTTGCTGTTGGCGGCCAGTGTGCATTGCTCGTTGATGAAGTCGAGCACGTCTTGCTTGGCAGTGGCTTTGGCCAAGTTGGCGTATAAAAAGTGGTGGCCCAACTGTTGCGCAGCGGCCTGCAATTCAGTCACGCTGTGGGCGCGAATGGATTGAACGATATTTGTACGTACGGTACGAAGCGGCGTGTCCATCTCCGTGTCTTTCTTTGTCAAAAGTCAATAAAACCAATGTGGGTTGTTTCACAACAACCCTGCAAGCTGCACCCTTGGGCGACGGGCTGCGCACCAAAAAAGTGCTACCTCAACCGCAGGTCAACAGGCATACGCAACGGCGGCGCAGCCAAGACTCACAGTTTGAGAAATTTTTGCAAATTTACTGATCAAGCGCCAAGGATAAGTTGTTGATAACTCGCCTTGTTGCTCAAGGGTTAACCCTGTAATCAACCGCGCAAGTGTGCCTGAAAGCGGTTTAAAGTGCAAGTTTTTATTGCACAAGGTGAAAAGCCGCCCCGTCTCACGACAGGGGCGGCTTGCACAGGGGGCGCTTGCCGCGCCCGGCTTCAACTGCGCTGGACGTTGGCGTCTGCCACGGTCAAGGCGGTCATGTTCACAATGCGGCGCACCGTTGTGCTGGCCGTGAGTATGTGTACAGGCTTACGCGCACCCAACAGCACGGGGCCAATGGCAATACCGCCACCCGATGCTGTTTTGAGCAGGTTGTAGGCAATATTGGCCGCGTCGATGTTGGGCATGACCAACAAGTTGGCCTCGCCTTTGAGCAGTGAGTCTGGCATGAGTTTGGCGCGTGCGGTCGGGTCTAGTGCGACGTCACCGTGCATTTCGCCGTCGACTTCCAGCCAAGGCGCGCGCTCGTTCAACAAGGCCAGTGTGTCGCGCATTTTCACGGCGCTGGCATGGTTGCTGGAGCCAAAGTTCGAATGTGACAACAGCGCCACCTTGGGCGTCAAACCAAAGCGCAGCATTTCTTCGGCCGCCGCCAAGGTGATCTCTGTGAGCTCCTTGGCTGTGGGGTCGTAGTTCACGTGGGTGTCCACGATGAACACTTGGCGTCCAGGCAACATCAGGCCGTTCATACAAGCATAGGTGCATGCGCCGTCGCGCTTGCCAATGACGGGGTCGATGTAGGCCAAGTGGTCGTTGGTGTTGCCCCAAGTGCCGCAAATCAGGCCGTCCACATGGCCGGTTTCTAGCAGCATGGCGCCAATCAGCGTCAGGCGGCGGCGCATTTCAATTTTCGCCAGCTGTTGGGTCACGCCGTGGCGTGCTGTCTTCTTGTGGTACGCCTGCCAAAAACTGCGGTAGCGGTCGTCTTGTTCGACGTTGACCACGTCGTAGTCCACGCCTTCGCGCAGGCGCAGGCCAAAGTGCTCGATGCGCGCCGCGATGATGGCGGGGCGGCCAATCAGGGTTGGCCTGGCCAAGCCTTCGTCCACCACCACCTGACAAGCGCGCAGCACGCGCTCTTCCTCACCCTCAGCGTAGGCCACGCGCTTGCGTGCGGCTTGCTTGGCGGCTGCGTAAATGGGCTTCATCAGCGTGCCGGACGCAAATACAAAGCTTTGCAGGCGTTCGCTGTAGGCTTGCATGTCGGTAATAGGGCGGGTGGCCACACCGCTGTCCATGGCGGCCTGTGCCACGGCGGGTGCAATTTTCATCATCAAGCGTGGGTCAAAAGGCTTGGGGATGAGGTATTCGGGGCCAAAGGTGAGTTGCTCGCCCACGTAGGCGGCTGCCACCACTTCGCTTTGTTCGGCCTGCGCCAATTCGGCAATCGCATGTACCGCTGCCACTTCCATCTCGTCTGTGATGGTGGAGGCGCCTGCGTCCAATGCACCGCGGAAAATATAGGGGAAGCACAAGACGTTGTTGACTTGGTTGGGGTAGTCGGTGCGCCCGGTCGCCATCACTGCGTCTGTGCGCACGGCCAGCACTTCTTCTGGAAGAATTTCTGGTGTGGGGTTGGCCAACGCAAAAATCAGAGGGCGCTCGGCCATGTTGGCCACCATGTCGGGCTTGAGCACGCCGCCGGCAGACAAGCCCAAGAATGCATCTGCGCCCTTGATCACTTCGGCCAAACTGCGCATGTCTGTTGGTTGCGCAAATTGCGCCTTGTCGGCATCCATCAATTCGGTGCGACCTTCGTACACCACCCCGGCCAAATCGGTCACCCAAATGTTCTTGCGTGGCAAGCCCAGCTTGACCAACAAATTCAAGCAAGCCAAAGCTGCAGCACCCGCACCAGAGACCACCAACTTGGTGTTGTTGATGTCTTTGCCCAGCACTTTCAAGCCGTTGAGAAACGCCGCACCCACCACAATGGCGGTGCCGTGTTGGTCGTCGTGGAACACGGGAATGTTCATACGCTCACGCAGCTTGCGTTCGACGTAAAAACAATCGGGTGCTTTGATGTCTTCTAGGTTGATGCCGCCAAAAGTGGGCTCAAGCGAGGCAATGATGTCGACCAGTTTTTGCGGGTCTTTTTCATTGATTTCGATGTCGAACACATCGATGCCTGCAAACTTTTTAAACAGTACGCCCTTGCCCTCCATCACGGGCTTGGCAGCCAATGGACCAATATCGCCGAGCCCCAATACAGCCGTGCCGTTGGTGATGACGGCGACCAAGTTGCCACGGCTGGTGTACTTGAATGCGGCAGCGGGGTCGGCCACGATTTCTTCGCACGGCGCAGCCACACCGGGCGAGTAAGCCAGTGCCAAGTCGCGCTGGTTGGTGAGCTGCTTGGTAGCAGCGATGGCCACTTTTCCGGGGGTTGGGAACTCGTGGTACTCCAAGGCTGCTTTGCGCAACTCGGCCTGTTTGTGGGCCTTGTTGGCGGCCGCGTTGTTTGCCGTGTTGGTCGAGTCGGTCATAGTTGGGGCACTTTTTAAAACATCACAGGCTGGCGTACATCACGCGCTGCGTCGGCCTATTGTAGGCAGGGCGCAGGGGTGAAATGCAGTGGCACTAGCCCAGGAAGAGGTGGTTCGCTTTTGACCAGTATGTATGCAAAAGCGAGAGAATCTCATTTATTCCGCTATTTTGCGCTTATTTTCCAAGTGGTTTTCCGCAAGCGGTTTGACGTCAGTTGCACGGCGTTTCCACCCCATTCCCCCCGCTGTTGTGTGCTGCGTCGTCTCTACGCGGGTGCTGCTTCAGTCTTTGGCGTAGCGCGCCCACATGGCCGTGGCTTGGCTGGCGATGGACAGCTCTTGCGCGCCTGGCACCAGCTCCAGTGTGTCGCCGGCTTCAATGTGCCCGGCTTGCTCCACCGCCAAGTAAAAGCCGCAGTTGGCGTGGGCCACCATGTCTTTGGCCGCTTGTGCATAGCCCATCACGGCGTTGAATTTGCTGCACGGTTGACGCACGCGGGTGACCCGCAACACCACGTTGGGGCCCACCAGTTTGTCACCCACAAATACGTCGTGCTCCAACAAGCCTTCAATGGTGAGGTTCTCGCCCATGCTGCCGTGCGGCAAATCGGTCTCGAAGAGGTCAAGGCCTAGGGCTTTGCGGCGCTGTTGCCAAAACGCGTAATGCTCGACGGGGTAGGCATACACGGCCTGGTTCAAGCCACCGTGCAACGACAGTTCTACTTGCTCGTCGCCCGCCAAGCCCAGTGCCGCCACATCGACTGCACCCACTTGGGCGCGTTTGCCAATGGCCGAGCGTGTGTTTCGCCCGCCCACCCGCAAGTTGTGTGCAGCGCTGGTGCACACGCTCAAAACGGTGGCGTTCATGCGTGTGCCATCAAGGCTTCGATCTCGTCTATGGCCACAGGCACGCCGCGTGAGATGAGTTCGCAGCCCGTGTCGGTGACCACCGCGTCGTCTTCAATGCGTATGCCAATGTTGTGAAAGTGCGCTGGTACATCGTCGGATGGGCGGATGTACAAGCCGGGCTCTATGGTTAAGACCATGCCAGTTTGCAAGTGGCGACTCAGCGGCGGTGTTTGCAGAACAGCTTGTGCGTCGGTGCCTGCGTAGCGCCCGCAGTCGTGTACATCCAAGCCCAGCCAGTGGCTGGTGCGGTGCATGTAAAACGGTGCGTACGCGCGGTTGGCGATGGCCTCGTCGAGGTCGCCCGAGGCGTTGCGGCTCACAATGCCCAGGTCTAGCAAGCCCTGCGTGAGCACGCGTAACACGGCGTCGTGCGGCTCGTTGAAGCGAACGCCTGCGCGTGTGGCGGCAACGGCGGCCTCTTGACTGGCCAGCACCAGTGCGTACACGTCACGCTGTGGGCCGGTGAACCGGCCGTTGGCGGGGAAGGTGCGGGTGATGTCGCTGGCGTAGCCGTCTAGCTCACAGCCGGCATCAATCAGCACCAAATCACCGTTGTTCACCACGGCGTTGTCGGCGCGGTAGTGCAGCACGCAGGCGTTGGCGCCGGTTGCCACAATCGAGGTGTAGGCCGGGAACTGCGCGCCATGCTGCCTGAACTCGTGCAGCAGCTCTGCCTCCAAGTGGTACTCGCGCAAATCGCGCCCGCTGCGCAAGTCGGCCGCGCTGCGCTGCATGGCACGTATGTGTGCGCTTGCAGAAATGCGCGCCGCGCGCCGCATGGTGTCTAGCTCGGTGTCGTCTTTGACCAAGCGCATCTCGTCGAGCACAAGACAGGCGTCGCGCTGTGTGCTGGGGCAGCGAACGCCCGCGCGCGACTGGCCGCGCACGGTACCCAGCCAGCGCTCCACATCGGCGTTGAGATGCGCATGTGTGGCAAACGGCCACCACACCACTTCTTTGTTGGCCAACAGCTTGGCCACCGTCTCATCCAGCGCCTCAGCGGGCACGCTGGCATCGACGCCCAGTGCAGCCGGTGCCGCATCAGGGCCTAGGCGGCGTCCATCCCAAATTTCGCGCTCCAAGTCCTTGGGCAGGCACACCAACGTGGTGTGGCCGCTGCTGTCTATGAGCAGCGTTGCGCCCGGTTCGGTAAAACCGCACAGGTAAAAAAAGTAGCTGTCGAAGCGAAACGGGAAATCGGCATCGCGGTTGCGCATGCGCTCAGGCGC
>JANREF010000136.1 GCA_030726195.1 Burkholderiaceae bacterium
CGGCAATCCACCAGCTTCACGTTGCTGGCTTTTTCAGCTTCGTTAGCCGCAATGAGGGCGTAAGCTGCAGGTTGCACTTCTAAGATAAACAGCGACTCTCCGGGCAGCAACATGCTGCCAGCTTTGCTGCGGTTTATCAGAAATGAGTGATAGCCGTCTACCCGGTCCACAATGCGGTTGGCTAGGATTTCAGGCTTGATCGCATCGCTTTCTTTGGTGCCCATCGCGTCAAGCAACGCCGCACCCGCGGACTTTACAGATGCGGCGTACTTAGAGTGAATCTCTAGGTAACCAAATTGGCGTTCAACCAGCAACACACCGGGCTTTACATCGTCGTGCTTCAGCGCAATATCTGTGAGCCACTCAACGTCCATACCGGGTGCCACCTCAATCGTGAGCGAGGCGTCGTTAGCACGCGGCAAATAGCCACGACAAGTTGCCCCAATTAAGCTCATCAACTGAGGCTGCATGCGGTCCAAAAATACATATCCTCGCAACTTGGCCATAACTTACCTTTGCTCCTGCATAGCGGCTATTTCTTCTCGAATAATTTGTCGAACACTGGCACCGGATAAGTCGGTGACGCTGCCTCGACCTGTGCCCTCGCTTTGTGACAACGGAAACGCCACCCGCTTGTAGTCGATCCAAGGCTCGGCCCCCATGTTCACGCCCATGGAACTCTTACCGGCGTAGCCGGTGCCCACAGTAAAGGTGTAGGGCAACCCCGTGTCTGTGCCTGTAGCACCGTTGGTGGTAATACCATTAACCACCACGCGGTAGTAATCCAACGCACCCGCCCAATAGACAGCCTGGCGCTCGCAGGTGGAGTGGATACCTGAGGTGTGGCCAGCACCGCCGCGCCTCAACATGTAGCGCGCCATGTCAATGGCATCATCGATACCCTGTACACAGACCAAGCCCAAAACGGGTGAGAGCTTTTCTTTAAACATCACATGCTCAGGCGAAGGCTGAAATGCGCACACCAAGGTGCGGCAGTCTTGTGGCACATCAAAGCCGGCACCAGCAGCAATAGCCTGCGGTGAGCGGCCCACCACCTTGGCGTTAAAGCCGCCATTGGGGTAAACGTAATCTGTAACGGCTTGCGACTGCTGCGGCGTGCAAATATGCGCGCCGCTATCGGCCATGGCTTGAAGGGTGGGCTTCAGAACATCTTGGTGCACCAAGGCGACGGACGGACTGGTACAGGCCGAGCCAAAGTCAAAGTGCTTACCGTCAACAATCTGTGCGCCTGCCGCCGCCGTATTCGCGGTGCTGTCAACGTAAATAGGTGTGTTACCGGAGCCAACACCAATAGTTGGGTTGCCACTGCGGTATGCAGAACGAACCATGGGCGTGCCACCAGTGGCCACAATCAAGTCGGTTAACTCGTGGCGCATCATGGCGTCGGTTGCGGCCAAGGTGGGCGTGCGCTGCATTTGAATCCAATTTGCAGGTGCGCCAAAGCGAATACCCAATTCATGCAACTCATCCACTGCCTCACCACACACGTTGAGTGCCACGGGGTGGGGACTGAACACAACGGCGTTGCGGGTTAACAATGCAATGATGGCCTTGAAAATAATCGTGGCAACTGGCGAAGTGGAATTGGACAAGGCTACCACCACGCCCGCAGGACGGCCAATTTCTATCAGCTGTTTAGCCTCGTCACGGCGCACACCACCCATGGGCGCAGCGCCGTACTCTTGCAGCGTGCGCTCACAGGCAATAGAGTTTTTCAAGACTTTGTCTTCAACTCGGCCAATATTGGTCTCGGCAACTGCCTGTTGCGCGTAGTACTGCGCACGTGGCAGCAAAGCAGGCCCTACTTTGTGCGCTATTTCCCAGGCGTTACGCGGGTCCATTGCGCTGAGTTCATTGGCTGCAACCCGGGCACGCAACATCAAGTCGCGCACCTCTTGTAGAGCCTGTAGGTCTTTATCCATGAGCAATTAGCGACGGCGAGCGTAGGCAACGACTTGGTCTAAGTCGAGTTCAACAGACATATCGCTGGCGCGCACTGGGGACTTTTCAACACCACCGACGCCAACGACTTTTGCGCCAGCACCCTGGCCGCGATTAGTGAGCTTGGGCTCAAAGCTGCCACAAGTAATGCGCTCGCCAGCACGGTAGTGCGGCGCGTAATCAAATACCGCGTAGTGTTGGGTTTGGCAGTTGTCCCACATGGCAATGGAATTGGGCTCCCACTTAAAGCGAACCATAAATTCAGGCTTCTTTACCCACTCAAAGAGCATGCGCAACAAGGCGTCGCTTAAGTCCATGTGCATGCCCATGAAGCGCTTGGTCCAAATGCTGTTAACAAACAGCAAGTTACGCCCGTTGTGCGGGTGGGTAATCACTGCAGGGTGCACCACAGACGGGTTGTCTTGTATGAGCTTGCACTCACGGTCGGCTAGGGCAGCATCTAGCTCACTCGCAGACATCATGCTATTTACCATAGCCCCACCGCCTTTTTTGGCACTGGCTAGTTTTTGGCGCTCCATCAAACGCTGCACGGCGTTGATACGGCGAAAGTGAAACGGCATATCATGCTCGGCCTGAAGGTTTTGCAACATGGCCTTGAGGTCTGGACCCAAAGCCTCGTAGGCCGCCGCAGTGCTGGCCCACATGGTGTCACCACCCTTGGGGGGCAAGTCTGTAATACGCAATATCGACACCATGTTGGGACGCTTGCGAAACGTCACGTCGGTATGCCACCGATCTGTCTCGGGTTGGTCGTTACCTTCGTGAGAAATAAGCTGAATAGCTGGGTAGCCCGGTATATGCGGAAAGAATTCGTGCTGCTCCATCTCGCCAAATTTGCTACCCAGCTTCATGTAGCTCTCTGGCTCAACTTTTTGGTCTCTGAAAAAGATCACGCTGTTTTGCCATAAGGCTAGTCGAATTTCTTCATAAACGTCTTCAGACTTCACAGCGTTTAAATCAATACCGGATATATATGCCCCTATCGTGGGCGTTGCAGGCGTAACCTCTATATGTCGAAAGGCCATTTGTATTTACTCCAATCTGTTGCGCGACCTACTGCCAATGCAGCAATCGACGTTCTAACCAATTCATTGATTTCATAATCAGCACACCAACTAGTGCTAAGTCAATCAGTAGCGACCACACTCCATCAATCGCAAAGGTGGATGCCAAGTAAGACAGCTGCTGGCCTAGGCCGCGCTCTGAAGCAATGACTTCTGCCCCCACTACACCTAAAAACGCATACACAATTCCCAAGCGTAAGCCCGAGAACAACACAGGCACAGCGCCCGGCAAGGTCACCCAAAAAAACATTTGGCGGCTAGAGGCACCTAGCGTACGGGTCAAGGTCACGTGGTCTTGACTTACACCACGCATACCTGCAATGGTGCTAGACAACACAATGAAGAACGTGAGTGACACACCCATTGCGATTTTTGAGCCCACACCCAACCCAAACCACAAAATAAACAAGGGCACGAGCGCAATACGTGGCAACACGTTGAGCGCATTGACATAGGGCTCACAAAATGACTCTAACTTGGGCCACGTAACAAAGGCTAGGCCAGTTGCAATTGCCGCAGAAGCGCCAATTGAAAACGACACAAGAACTGAGAACATGGTCCAACCCAAGTCGCCCCACAGTCGCAGGTCAGAGACATTGTTTACAGTAAAAGTGGCAATACCCAAAGGGCTACCCACGAAGCTTTGGTCTATGAAGCCAGTGCGTGCGCCCCACTCCCATAAGCCAATCAGCAGCGACACAAACAAAGCATGGCGCACAAAATTTAACAACGTACTAGCCTTCATGATGTGTCCAGCCCTCCTCAAGGTGACGCCACACTTGTGTGTACGTGTGATGGAACTCGCTGTTAGTTTGTAGTTCTCGGATTGAGCGCGGACGCGCCATCGGAACAACCACATCAGCGATGATTCGACCAGGCCGCGAAGACATGATGACCACGCGGTCAGCCAAAGCCACAGCCTCGGACAAGTCGTGCGTAACGAATAGCACTGAGCGCTGACTCTCCTGGCACAACTGCAATAAAAGGTCTTGCAGCTGCAGCTTTGTTTGTGCATCTAAAGCACCAAACGGCTCGTCCATCAGCAGCAGCGGTGCGGGCATTGCAAAGGTTCTGGCCAAAGCAACCCGCTGGCGCATACCATGTGACAAGGCCTTAGGCAGGGCATGTTCAAAGCCACCCAAGCCAACACGCTTGAGCATCTCTGCTGCGCGATCACGCGCCTCACCCACAGCCATGCCACGGACTTTGAGGCCAAATGCCGCGTTATCCAACGCACTTTGCCAAGGAAACAAACTGTCTCTTGCCAACATATAGGCCACAGAGTCACTGCCCAGCTGAGGCAAAGCGCCTGCAACTTGCAGATGCTGCCCCATAGGTAACTCCACCAAACCAGCGCACAGATTGAGCAACGTGGTTTTGCCGCACCCGCTCGGGCCAGCCACTGCAACAAATTCACCAGCATCCAACTTGAAGTCGATGGCGCTAAGTACGTCGGACAAACCATCAAAACTCAAATGAAGCTTTTGAATATCAATCATGCTGTACGCGATTCTTCTATCAATGCTCGGCGCGTTCAGCGTGCCAACACGGCTGCAGCCATATCAACTTTGGCGGGAATCAGCTTGTTGTCGGTCATGCCATCGGCAACCGCTTGCATGGCCGTAACATCACCTTGCGCGCGGAATGTCTTGCTGCTGTTGCGCAACGTGATTGCTGCAATTTTGTCGGCGTCAGGCAGCTGCAAACCAAAGGTGGCGTTCAACACTGCAAGGGTCGCATCAAAGTTAGCTGGGTTTTTTACAAAGGCTTCTGCTTTGTCTAATGCGTTGCGGAAGCCCTCAATTGCCGCAGCGTTTTCTTGCGCCCAATCAGCTTTTACCATCAACACGCCGGCACCACCGCTGGTTTTCATAACGCTGGCAGGGCCCTCACCCTTGCGGGGATCCACGATCACGCGGCAAGCCTTTAACACCTCACACATACCGTCTGCAGGTGAGAACGTCATAGCTAGGTCAACCTGTCCTTTTGCTAAAGCGGGAAAGGCCGTGTTCGGCGCGCCGACTGCCACAAAAGTGACGTCATTAGCGCTTAAGCCAGCATCACGCAACATATCAATGGCTTGGAACTCCGCGCCGGATCCACGTTGCGTCACGCCAATTTTTAAGCCCTTGAAAGACTTCACAATTTCTGGGTAGCCCTTGCTTTCATTCTCCAGTTTGACCTTTGCGCCTGCTACCAAAAAAAATACTGGCTGCGTAAAACCAGCTCCGATGATTTTTATGGGCGCTTTGCGAACCAAAGCGGCGGCAGCCACCTCGGTTGGGCCGTAGGCAATGTCAATGTCACCAGACAACATAGTTTGCAAACCCAGGGGGGCAGCGGGAATAGTTTTCAACTCACAGTTCAAACCTTCTGCCTTGCAGTAGCCATTCGCTTGAGCCACGCGCACCAAGAGATTACCTGTGCCCGGGTAATCTTGAATACGCAAAGTCGTCTCTGCTTGCGCCAACTGGATGCCTGCAATCGCTGTTACGGCTATCAACCAACGGTTCAAATGATTCATACGGAGCCTCCTAGATGTTTGAATAAGCTGCGATGTTGATGGCGGCACTTGCTGACAAATTTAACCTGGGTGACAATCCAAGGGATGACACCTAGTAAAACCTACTCGTGGCAGGCTGCAGCTCCGAGTAATCTTGACTCAGTTACCGGTAACTACGCCCTACCGCAAGGCATCATTGACTCACTTTTGCCTCTGGCCCGTCGGCGTACCTGGCGCGCAGGTGACACAGTTGTCAATTGCGGCACCCTAGTCAATCATGTGTCCGTTTGCGCAAGCGGCCGTTTCCGCATAATGCTGACCAACATATCCGGAAAGGCTATGTTCATGCGGTTTTTAAGCAAGGGAGAAATGTTTGGGGTTCCCTCTGTGATCGCGCGCACGCCATTTCCAACTGACGTGCTCTGTGAAAGCGACGGGGAAACCCTTGAAGTTCCTCGTCTTGCTTTTGAACAAGCCATCAAAGCGCAACCCGACCTAGCGCTAGCTTTAATCAAAGGTTTATCCATACGCGTAACCGAGTTGTTTAGCTTGATGGAGGACGATTTACTGCCCTCTCTCAGCGCCCGCTTGCAGCAGTGCCTTGCCCGCCTAGCAAGCCACGAAGGTAAAGTTGACACCGCGGGTAACGTGCTACTGCGACTCAGCCAACAGGACATTGCGCAAGCCATCAACGGTTCTAGACAGAAGGTGAATCAAGAACTAAAGCGCCTCGAACGTGAGGGCGTGCTGACTCTGGGCTATCGCACTATCACGTTACTGCGACGCCCCCCCCTCAGCGCGTCAGGCGCACAAGCGCAGAACAGTAAGAAGGCCGGGTAGATTAGTGGGCTACAAGTGCCTGCCTTGTTCAGTGGCTTTAAAAGCTGAGCCACTCTGGCCGGAATTTGCATCCAATTTTGAGCCGCTTCATGGTCCTATTCCGCTCAATTAGGTCAGTGCGGGATTGAGGAGGCTGTTTGGTTTAGG
>JANREF010000137.1 GCA_030726195.1 Burkholderiaceae bacterium
GCGGTGGCAATCAAGTCACTGCCTTGTAGGCCACTGGCTGCAATGCGGGCCTTGACAGCCGCCACATCGAAGTCGGCGCTGCCAGCTGGTACAGGGTCTTGCCATATCAAATCCTGCGCTGGGACCTCTGGGCCGATGTAGCGCGCTTTGGGCCCTAAGTCGCGGTGCGTTAGTTTGAACCAGGCGCGCGCAAACACTTGTGTGAAATAAGCAGGGTCCTTGTAAAAGCGCTCAGAGATTTGGCGGTAGGCCGGGTCCATCTTCATGGCCATATCGGCATCCGTCATGATGGGCTTGAGGCGAATGGTTGGGTCCTCTACGTCAACAGGCATGTCCTCCTCTTTGATGTTGATGGGCTCCCATTGCCAGGCGCCAGCGGGACTCTTTTGGAGTTCCCAGTCGTAGGTGAACAGGAGGTAAAAATACCCGTTGTCCCACTTGGTGGGGTTGGTGGTCCATGCGCCCTCGATGCCGCTGGATACGGTATCGCGGCCCACACCGCGGGCGTTGCGATTGATCCAGCCTAGGCCTTGCTCGCTCGGCTCCTCGCCCTCAGGTGCGGGGCCTATGTTGTTGGCGTTGCCGTTGCCGTGACACTTTCCAACGGTGTGCCCACCCGCCGTGAGCGCAACGGTTTCTTCGTCGTTCATGGCCATGCGGGCAAACGTCAGACGCACGTCTTGCGCGGTGCGCAGCGGATCGGGCTGTCCGTTCACGCCTTCGGGGTTCACATAAATCAGCCCCATTTGTACTGCAGCCAGCGGGTTGTCTAGGGACTCGCGGTTGTCGCCGTCATAGCGGGTAGAGGCGAGCCACTCTTTTTCAGAGCCCCAGTTGATGTCTTTTTCTGGGTGCCAGATGTCTTCACGGCCAAATGCAAAACCATAGGTCTTCAGGCCCATGGACTCATAAGCCACGTTTCCAGCGAGCACGATCAAGTCGGCCCAACTGATTTTGTTACCGTATTTTTTCTTGACGGGCCACAGCAGGCGGCGGGCCTTGTCGAGGTTGACGTTGTCAGGCCAAGAGTTGAGCGGTGCAAAGCGCTGGTTGCCTGTGCCTGCGCCGCCGCGTCCATCCGCGATGCGGTAAGAGCCGGCGGCATGCCAAGCCATACGCACCATCAAGCCGCCATAGTGTCCCCAGTCGGCGGGCCACCAGTCTTGGCTATCGGTCATGAGGGCAGTCAAGTCCTTTTTCAGCGCGGTGACATTCAGTTTCTTAACCTCTTCACGGTAGTTGAAACCAGGCCCCATTGGGTTGGTCTTGGCATCGTGTTGGTGAAGAATGTCGAGGTTCAATGCATTGGGCCACCATGCCATCGGTGTGTTGCCACTGGTTGTGTTTGCGCCGTGCATCACGGGGCACTGTCCTTGGTTTGCCATCTCAGGTCCTTTAAAGTTGAAGTGATGCTATAGATTGTTGCAATTGAACAAACAAAACCAATTGAATATTTAAATAACTTTCATAGTAAGGTTTTACAAAAAAATAATTTTTAGTTCTAATAAATTAAAAATGGTCCCCTGAGTCGACACGCTTGCCAGCGCTGGCGGCAGGTGTCGCAGCTGGTATGGCCTGTCAATGCACCCTGCGGCAGGGGCGCTCTAGACCACGCAGACGAAAAAAAACCACCCCAGCCTGAGGCAGGGGTGGTTTTGCGTACGGGGCTTGTTGCCGGGCGCGCGACACAAGGTCTCAAGCGCAGCGGCTGCCCAGCAGCCGCTTGATTTATGACAGGTGAGCGCTGATCAGCTTGGTCATTTCAAACATGGTGACTTGGTCTTTACCGAAGATCACTTTGAGCTTGGCATCCGCGTTGATGTTGCGCCTGTTGGCCGCATCTTGCAGGTCATGCTTTTTGATGTATTCCCAGACCTTCTTGGTCACTTCTGTGCGGGGAATTGGTGCAGCACCAATCACAGCAGCCAAGTCGGCGCTGAGGTTCATGGGTTTCATGAAAGCTGCGTTAGGTGCGCGCTTTGCTGCTGGTGCTTTTTTTGCTGTCGCCATTGATGGATAGTCCTTTTCTACTGTACGTTAACGCGGTCTCTATCTTGGTGAAGCAAGCGTTGCAGAGACCGACCGGCCCATGCTAACGGAGAACGACGCACATAAGCCAGCGCCACCTGTTTTTTTTCACCCCACGCTTACATTTGTTAATCAATAAGTATCTATTTTCTAAGCGGTGGGCGGCGCTGAAGAGCCCCACCGGTAAGCAGCGACGCGCAGAGGGGACCGTGTACATCGTTTGGTTGCTGTCAGCAAGTGCGGCCACACTAGGCAACAAAGAACCAGCGCGTGCGCTCAATGTTGCAGGTGCAATGCGGGGAGAGCAGTTTGTGGGCTAACGCGTTCAGCACGCGCAACGACATCGCTGCCCACATCGCCACCCACATCGCCACTTACAGCTGTATCGCGACCTAGACAACCACATGAAACCATGATCAACAACAACGCCTCAGTTACGCCTTTGAGCATTGCCACTTGCGATCTGTGCGACCGCTTCAAATCCGATACCTCTGCCGGGGTGCAAGCGCTCCCCGCCATCTGGCGCGCCTACGGTGCACGAGCTGCATTTGCAGGGCCTGTGGCAACCGTTAAATGTTTGGACGACAACAGCCTGGTGAAGTCGGCGGTGGAGTCGCCCGGGTTAGGGCGCGTGCTGGTGGTGGACGGCGCGGGCAGTATGGCCAGAGCCTTGTTGGGCGGCAACTTGGGGGCGGCGGCCGCCGCCAATGGCTGGGCGGGCTTGCTCATCCACGGCTGCGTGAGAGATGTGGCCGAGTTGGCACAGTGTGATGTGGGCATATTGGCCTTGGCCTCCAACCCCATGCCAACCCATCGACAAGGCCAAGGACTGGCCGACGTGCCTGTTCACATCGGCGGCTGCTGGATTGCACCTGGCCACTGGTTGTATGCCGATGCCGATGGCGTGGTGGTGAGCACAGGGCCGGTACACAACGCCAAGCTTTGAGGGCGACGCAGCGTAGCAGCTGCCGACCGGCTGCGCGGCGCGAGCATCGGAAGCGGCCGCCTGGAGCGGCTAGTGGGAGCGACTACTGAGCGGTACTGGGGAAACCGCCAAGCGGTACAGCGCGTGAGCGGATGCGGCAGACAGGCCAGGGTGCCATGACGCCCGCTGGGCTGATGACTTGCGGTGACCATGCAAACAAAGCCGCCTTCAGCTTGTCAACCTGCATGCGTGTCCGCACACAAGCATGTCGCCCGATCAGCCCATCAAGCCCTTGTAGGCCATGTACAGTGCCAGCCCTAACAGCAAGCTGGCAAATACGCGCTTGAGTTTGGGTACGGGCAGGGCATGGGCAGCCCTAACGCCCATGGGCGCCATCAACACGCTGGCCAGTGCAATGATGACCAGTGCGGGCAGGTAGATGTAGCCCAATGCACCGTCTGGCAAGTCGGCCACTTGCTGGCCCGACCACACGTAGCCCACGGCGTTGGCCAGTGCAATGGGAAAGCCCAATGCCGCACTGGTGGCCACAGCTTGGTGAATGGCCACGTTACACCAGGTCATAAAGGGCACACTGATGAAGCCGCCACCGGCGCCGACCAAGCCCGACGCAAAGCCCACCACGCCACCGGCCCCCACCAACCCGGTGGTGGACGGTAGACCGCGCCCTGGCTTGGGTTGCTTGTTTCTAAACATCTGCAGTGCTGAGAAGCCTACAAAGACAGCAAACACCAGAGCCAAGGTGTTGCCCTTCATCAGTGAAAACACACCGAGGCTGGCCAGCAGCGCACCCAACACAATGCCCGGCACCAGGCCGCGCACAATGTCCCAGCGCACAGCGCCCTTTTTGTGGTGGGCGCGCACGCTGGACAACGAGGTGAACACAATGGTGGCCATCGATGTGGCAATGGCCATCTTCACGGCCAACGCGCTGTCCACGCCGCGTTGCGAGAGCAGGTAAGTGAGGAAGGGCACCATGAGCATGCCCCCGCCAATGCCCAACAGGCCGGCTAAAAAGCCGGTCACCAAGCCCAAACAGGTGAGCTCTAGGGCAATCCAACCCCATTGGTGCCAATCGATTGCGTTGAGCAGGTCCATGTGGGATTGGGTGTGGGTGTGGGATGCGCGCGATGCGCTGGCCGTGGGGGGAACTGAAAAAGGGTGTCTGCAAACACCGCCGGGTCGCATTCCTGAACCGAAGGGTACAGGTGGGCCAGATCAGTCATGGCTTCGGGTTCATCTGACGCGAGACGCTCACACCTGCCATGCAATGTTTCTAGTCCGAGCTCAATGAGCATTGGTACAAGGAAATATAGAACCCAGCGCGTGCTGCAGACCGCTCTATTGTAGTGGCCGCACTTAGAGTAATTGGCCGTCTTGCGTTAAAGCCTCATCTAATTTGTGGATCAAGGCAGCGACGGCGGGGCTGGGTGTTGCGCCAGACGCCGCGGGGTCATGTGTTGCGCTGTGCGCCCCAGCAACACCTGTTGAACCCGGAACAGCGCTTTGCGCAGTCTCAAAGGCCATGTTCAAACACGCCAAGACCGCGATGCGCTCACGGGCCTTGATCTTGCCCGCGTCGCGGATGCTGCACATGGCTGCGTCCACTTTGGCTGCCGCTGCTTGCAGCATGTCTTCGCCGCCGTCGGGGCTGGCCAGCACGTAGCTCTGACCCATGATTTGTACTTCTATGCGGCTCATGACTGTGGATCCTCGTGTGCTGGTAAGCCTGCAATCACAGCATCCATGCGCTGTTTGGCGGCGGACAAGCGCATTTTCAACAAATCGCGATCGCGATTGCAGGCGTCGAGTTCGTCTTGCAGCAGCGCATTGGAGCGCTGCAGCTCTTCGTGACGCAACAGCAAACGCTCGACGCGCTGGGTGAGTTGCTCAAGTTGTTCAGGTGTGGCCATGGTCGCTATTTTAGGGGCTTTATACTTGTAGCTGTTGGTGCTCACAGCTGCGTTCAGTACGCTGTAGTTCAACGGGAATCAGGAGGGAATGTTTGCCACGAGCAAAACACCTAACCTGAGCTGCCCCCGCAACGGTAAGCGCAAGCCAGCTTGGCTCGAAAGAGGCAAGCGGCAGGTTGTGTCCAAGCCACTGAGTCTGCTCGACTTGGGAAGGCGACACACTCAATTGCGTCAGCCCGGATACCGGCCAACGCCGTGCACGCCTGCCAAGCAGTCGTGTGTTTTCGTCCATGCACTGTCGGGGAAGGCGGTGAGGGCTTGTTTGTTGGTATTTCTAATGTTTCAAAAAATCATGCGCTTGCGCGCAAGTCGTCTGGCTGCGGCTGGCTTTTCCGCGTCTGTCTCAGCCACCGCATTGCTGCTGTCGCCACCTGCGCTGTCACAAACCGATGCGGTGTCTTTGCCCGTGACGGTGGTAACGGCCTCTCGTTTTGAGCAACCTATTGAAGATGTGGTCTCGGATATCACCATCGTTGACCGCGCTGAGATTGAGCGTTATGGCGCAACGACCATCAACGAGGTGTTGTCGAGGTTGCCCGGTGTTCAATCTGTGGACGTGGGCTCGCCACAGCTGTTTATTCGCGGTGCCAATGCCAATATGACGGCGATTTACATCGATGGTGTTCGTGTGGATCCTCAAGACAAGGGCAGCGGCAACCCGAGGCTGGGCACTTTAGACCTCTCACAAGTACAGCGAATTGAAATTCTTCGCGGCTCTGCCAGCAGCCTCTATGGCGCCAAAGCCATGGGTGGTGTGATCCAACTGTTCACCGACGGCGGGGAACCGGGCGCGCGCGTAAACGTGGGGCTTGGCAGCGAGGGCCTCAAAACTGGTGGGTTTGGGTTGGTCGGCCAAGTCGATGACCAAGTGCGCTACCGCTTTAGCTTGCAACGCAGCACGTCTGATGGCTACTACACAGATCTCATCCCACTGAGCGATGCAAACTCTATGCCCTGGCGCAGTGGGTCCTTGAACGCAGGCGCTGACCTCAACATTAACGCAAGTCACACCCTGCGGTATGTGCTGAATGCAACTGAGCGCGATGCTGAGTCGAACTCCGATAGTTACGATCCAGTGACTTGGCTTCGCGCTTTGGCGCCCAACGCGCGCACGCGATCCAACACTGTGACGTCTGGTTTACGTTGGAGTGGTGCGTGGACAGATACTGTACGCAGTGAGGTCGCTCTCTCAACCACGCGAATTGGCGTTCACGGCAGTTTGCCCGAAACTTTTGAGACTCGGACGTGGGACCTCAGCGCGCAGGTACTTGCTGCAACAACGTCGGGTGAGTTTGGTCTGGGGCTAGAGCGGAAATTGGATAGGCTACAGGCGGATGACGACGCTTATAACGCTGCCCTGTCTGGTATACGTGGACAAAATGCTGCGAGCCTGAGCTGGTCTCATCGCGTCCAGCAGTTGAGCTGGCAGGCCAATGTGCGCGTAGACGACGACGAGTTTTTCAGCCGTACAACCTCGGGTGGCTTGGCCGGTGCATTTCAAATTAGCCCCGAGTTCAAGCTCCGTGCTGGGG
>JANREF010000138.1 GCA_030726195.1 Burkholderiaceae bacterium
CGGGCCGCGCGCAGCCAGTCGCTGGATGAGCCATGCAGGTCCAAGTCCAGCAAGGTAGTGGTGAGTCCGAGCTCGGCTTTGAAGTAGGCCGCTAGGTTGGCTGAGATGGTGCTTTTGCCCACACCACCCTTGCGGCTGGTGACCAAAATTTTGAGTGCGCTTCTAGGCTGAAGCGACCGAATGGCTGGCCCACTGAAAGGGGCAGGCTGGGGCTGGAACATAACAAACCTTTGACGTATTGCGTCGAAAATTTATTATGCGGTGCTGGTTAAATATTGATAGAAATCGGAAGTATCTGGTTGAGCCTATTGGGTGTTGATTGCTACCAATAAAGTATTGCATTACGCAATTGTCATGAGTGCTCTAGGCCAAATGCAGCGGCACCCGCCACCCCTGACTGCGTCGCGCTTGTGAGGTGACTGTGTGGGGTGGTGCGCAGACGCGTGATTAGGCGGGTGTTAAAGCCTTGCGCATTTTCTTCATGGCCGCAGCTTCAATTTGGCGAATGCGCTCGGCACTCACGCCGTATTCGGCCGCCAACTCGTGCAGTGTCATGCCGCCGGAGCCGTCGTCGTTCACTTTGAGCCAGCGCTCGGTCACGATGCGCTTGGAGCGCTCGTCCAAGGTGGCCATGGCGTTGCTCACACCGTCGGTGGCCAAGTGCTCACGCTCTTGTGCCTCCAGCACGGCCGTGGGTTCAAACCGGGCGTCGGTAAGGTAGGAGATGGGGCCAAATGCCTCGTCTCCGTCGCCGCTGGGTGTGGGGTCTAGCAACACATCGCCACCGGCCAAGCGCGCTTCCATCTCTAGGACTTCTTCTGGCTTGACATTCAGTCGTCCAGCCATGGTCGCGACTTCTTCAGGATTCAAGGTGTTGCGCTCGGCGCCACCATCCTCGCCTTGGGCAGCTTGGTGCATGCCCGCCTTCATGGAGCGCAGGTTGAAAAACAGTTTGCGTTGTGCCTTGGTGGTGGCCACTTTCACCATGCGCCAATTGCGCAGCACGTATTCGTGGATTTCCGCCTTGATCCAGTGCATGGCATAGCTCACCAAGCGCACACCTTGGTCGGGGTCAAAGCGTCGTACGGCCTTCATCAGGCCAATGTTGCCTTCTTGAATCAAATCGTTGTGCGGCAAGCCATAGCCCAAGTATTGGCGTGAGACCGATACCACTAAGCGCAAATGCGACATGATGAGTGCGCCTGCGGCGTCTAGATCGTTGTTCTCTTTTAGCTTTTTAGCGAAATCTTGCTCTTGCTCTAGGGTGAGCATAGGCAGGCGGTTGACGGCGCCGATGTAGGCGTCCAAGCTGCCCAGCGGGGGCAATACTGCCCACGGATCGCGAACAGCCATTTGTTGGGGGGTCAAGGTCACTAGTGCAGTCATGTGCTTGTCCTTTTCATTCATTACAGTGCAATGTTAGCACTCTATGAGAGTGAGTGCTAATACGAAAAGTTCCATGTGCAAGTGCCGCCAAGGCTTTGGGTTTGGGCCCCAAGCCCAGCGCAATTGGACCGAGCACGGCCGATGGCCGATGGCTGCACCCAGTTGTGACTGATCAGACTCAGTTGCGTCTGTGCAGCAGCGATTCGGCAATGGCCCGCAAAGCTTGCGTGTAGGCGTTGTCGGGCAGGCCTGCGATCGCTGCAATCGCGTGTTGCGCTTGCAGCTGGGCCACGTCTCTGGCCTGTGTGAGGCCGCCGTGTTGTTTGACCAGCGCGCTGATGCGCGCGAGCTGCGACAAGTCGCCATTCTCAATGGCGTGCACGATGAGGTCGCGTTCTGCACCTTGGGCGTGTTCTAGCGTGCAGATCACAGGCAACGTCAACTTGCCTTCACGCAAGTCGTCTCCTAGGTTTTTACCCAGTTCCTGTGCTTCGCCTTCGTAGTCCAGCACATCGTCGATGATTTGGAACGCGGTACCCAAGGCCGCTCCGTATGCTGCACAGGCCTCTTCGGTGGCAGTGTCGCATTGCCCCAAAACGGCGGCTAGGCGGGTGCTGGCTTCAAACAGTTTAGCCGTCTTGGACTGAATGACATGCAAATAACCGTCGCGCGTGAGTTGCGCGTCGTGCATGTTCATGAGTTGTAAGACCTCGCCTTCAGCGATCACGTTGGTGGCGTTGGCCAAAATTTGCATGATGCGCATATCGCCCGCATCCACCATCATTTGAAACGCGCGCGAGTACAAAAAATCGCCCACCAACACGCTGGCGGCGTTGCCAAACAACTCGTTGGCCGTGTCGCGTCCGCGGCGCAGCGTGGACTCGTCCACCACGTCGTCGTGCAGCAGCGTAGCCGTGTGTATGAACTCCACGACCGCAGCCAAGGTGTGGCGGTGTGTGTTGTGGTGGCCTAAAGCACCGCACATCAGCAGCAAGAGCGCAGGCCGCAGCCGTTTGCCACCACTTTGGATGATGTATTGGGACACTTGGCCAACCAGCGCCACTTCGCTGTGCAGGCGCTCGCGTATGACATCGTCCACCAAGAGCATCTCTGGAGCAATGATTGCCAGCGGGTTGGCTTGTGCGTCGGTGGTCGAAGAGGCGGTCAAAATGGGTCAGCAGTGGTAGGCGTTTGCCTTGTGCAGTCGGTGGCACGTGTTTGGGGCAAGCGGTTAAGACAAAGTGTTATGGCAAAGCCAAGCCACAGATTATCCACAATCGAGCCCACTCAGCCTGTAGCCAAGGTATCTTTTGCGAAATCGTCAGCAAGCCCCGTGTGGTTTTTGCACGAGTTGCCAACAATTCACGATTCGTGGGTTTTGTATGTGCCGGCTGCAGCCGGGGTCACGTAGCATGTCCGCCGCACTTTTGTTGGTGCACTGACTTCCAAGGCGGTATTTCATGAATGCACTCAATAGGCTCAAAGTGTTAAGTTTGTTCGCGCTGGCGGGCATCGCCGCTTTAGCGCTGGCCACGTTTTGGAGTCAAGCTCAACTCAATCAAGCCCAATACACCCGGTATGCCTCGCACGTGCTGGCCACCGAGCTCAGATCCAGCTCGGATGAGCTCACCCGGCTGGCCCGCACCTATGTGGTGACGGGCGACGCCCAATACGAGACGCAGTACTGGGGTGTGCTCGCGGTGAGAAACGGCCAAGCGCCCCGCCCAGACGGGCGCACTGTTGCCTTGCAAGAGCTCATGGCGCAGCAAGGTTTCACGAGCGACGAGTTTGCAAAGCTCAAACTGGCCGAGGCCAACTCCAACAGTTTGGTGACCACGGAAACCATTGCCATGAATGCGGTGAAAGGCCAGTTTGACGACGGGCAGGGCGGCTACACCCTGCGCGCAGAGCCCGACCCTGATATGGCCAGGCGCATCATGTTTGACGCCAAGTACCACGACGACAAGGCCATCATCATGACCCCCATTCGCGAGTTTGAGCACTTGCTCAACGCACGCACGCAAAGTCAGGTGGACGAGGCTGGACAGCGTGCGGATTGGCTCATGACGGCGTTGTTGGCCATGGTGTTGTTGGCCAGCGCCGGCATTTGGTTTGCCATCAAGCAGCACGGGATTGAGCTGGGTGCGGCCGTCACGCGTTTGTTGGAAACCGCAGGCAATGTGAGCGATGGTGCTGCGCAAGTAGAGGCGGCAAGCCGATCGTTGGCCACCAGCGCGGCCCAGCAGGTGGATGCGCTAGAGGCCATTGCCGCGTCCACAACCCAAACCTCTGCCATGGCCACAGAAAGCGCCAAACGCACGCAGCAAGCCGGCGCAATGGTCGGGCAGGAGCAGGAGCAGTTGGGCGCCGTTGTGGACTTGTTGGGCGACACCGTGGCCGCCATGCAAGCCATTGACGAAGGAGGGCAGCGCATCACAAAAATCAACGGCGTGATCGACGGTATCGCTTTCCAAACCAGCATATTGGCGCTCAATGCGGCTGTGGAGGCTGCGCGCGCTGGAGAGGCTGGGCAGGGTTTTGCCGTGGTCGCAGATGAGGTGCGCAGCTTGGCCTTGCGCAGCACAGAGGCGTCTAAGGATGCGGCAGGCCTGATTGAGGCGGCGGGTGCCAGAACGCAAATTGGGCGCGAGCGCGTCGAGCAGGTTGAGGGGGCGGTTGCACAGCTTAGCCTGCAGGCCAAGCAGGTTCAAACACTGGTGCTGGGTGTTCAGGACGCCAGTCAGCAGCAGCGCCAAGCCCTGGCTAGGGTGCTGGAGGCATTGGCCCACATAGAAAACAGCACACAGCACACGGCCTCCAGCGCCGAGAAGGGCTCGGCCGCCTCTACCGAGTTGGCTGCGCAGGCCGGTGCGCTCATGTCAGTGGCCGAAGATTTGCGCCGCATGGTGTGACACGCTTGTACCTAAAACACGGAATATGCTAAAATCGCGGGCTTGGTGGAAATTCGTCTGCCAATATGCGTGCTGTGTTGTTTACCAACGCAGTGCAATGATTTTTAGAGGTATCTATGTACGCGGTCATAAAAACCGGTGGCAAACAGTATCGTGTTGTCGCTGGTGAAAAAATTAAAGTAGAACAGATTGCTGCGGAAGTGGGTCAAGAGATTGTGTTGGATCAGGTGTTGGCTGTCGGTATCGGCGCAGACATCAAGATCGGCGCACCCTTGGTCGCTGGTGCAGCAGTAACGGCAACCGTGGTTTCCCACGGTCGTGGCGTGAAGGTACGCATTTTCAAAATGCGTCGTCGTAAGCACTACCAAAAGCGCCAAGGCCATCGTCAAAACTACACTGAGCTGGCTATCGGCTCGATCACTGCTTAAGGAGTGAAAGCACCATGGCACAGAAAAAAGGCGGCGGCTCAACGCGAAACGGTCGTGATTCCAATCCAAAAATGTTGGGTGTTAAAGCATTCGGCGGTGAATTGGTAACGGCTGGCTCCATCATCGTGCGTCAGCGCGGTACACGTTTCCACCCCGGCGCCAATGTTGGCATCGGCAAAGACCACACCTTGTTTGCAACAGTTGACGGCCACGTGCAGTTTGCTGTTAAAGGCGCAAAAAACCGCAGCACCGTCAACATCACGCCCGTTATGTAATAACAGCGTCGATGCGCAGCGCCCGCAGCTTGCGGGCACTGCATGCGATCTGCATCAGAAAAGGGCCCCTTCAAGGGCCTTTTTTTGTTGCTTCTTGCGTATAGCAACCCACTCACCGTGTAAAACAGGTGCTTAGCCACCTAAAATCGAATTATGAAATTTGTAGACGAAGCCACCATTGATATTGCCGCCGGCGACGGGGGCAACGGCTGTGCTTCGTTCCGACACGAGAAGTACAAAGAATTTGGCGGCCCAGACGGCGGTGACGGCGGCCGAGGCGGCCACGTGTTTGCCGTGGCCGATGTGGCCTTGAACACCTTGGTGGACTTTCGTTTCTCCCGTCGCTTTGAGGGCAAACGAGGTGAGCACGGTATGGGCTCAGACATGTTTGGCGCCAAAGGCGACGACGTGATTCTGAAGATGCCTGTGGGCACCGTGATCTCCGATGCTGAAACCGGCGAGGTACTGCACGAATTGCTCGTGCCTGGCGAGCACATTGTGCTGGCCAAAGGCGGCGACGGTGGGTTTGGTAACCTGCACTACAAAAGCTCGACCAACCGCGCACCACGCCAAAAAACACTGGGTTATGCAGGTGAGCGTTTAACCGTCAACCTTGAGCTCAAGGTGTTGGCAGACGTTGGTTTGCTGGGCATGCCCAACGCGGGCAAGTCCACACTCATTGCGGCTGTCTCGAATGCGCGGCCCAAGATTGCCGATTACCCGTTCACGACGCTGCACCCCAACTTGGGCGTGGTTCGCGTCGCGCCTGAGAAAAGTTTTGTGATTGCCGACGTGCCAGGTCTCATCGAAGGCGCTGCCGATGGTGCGGGCTTGGGCCATCAGTTTTTGCGCCATTTGCAGCGCACGCGCTTGCTGTTGCATGTGGTGGACATGGCGCCATTTGACGAGGCGGTAGACCCCGTGGCACAGGCCAAAGCCATTGTGGGCGAGCTCAAAAAATACGACAAAGCGCTGTTCAACAAGCCGCGTTGGTTGGTGCTCAACAAGCTAGACATGGTGCCCGATGACAAGCGCCAGGCGTTGGTGGCCGACTTTGTGAAGCGCATGAAGCACAAAGGCCCTGTCTTTGAAATTTCAGCGCTCACACGCGAGGGTTGCGAAAAGCTGATGCTGTCGGTGTTTGAGCATGTGGCCAAAGTTGCCAAGGCCGAGCAGCCGCCAGAGCAAATCGATCCGCGCTTTGAAACCAAGGCAGATGGCTCCTTTGCAGCGCTGCCCGAGGCGCTGCCAGATGACTTTGCAGACGATCCGCGTTTCAGTCGCTGAGTCGCAACACCAGTACTAGCACGCTTTGTCGACTGATGCATCATCCATCCATGGTTCATCCATGACATCACTGGCCTGGCATGCAATGCCTACCAAGCCGGTTGTTTGTCAAGCCACGCCTTGTTCTACGCCCAACGTTCCAAGTTTTAAGCCATGTCCACCTTGACTTCCAATGTCGTTGTGCAA
>JANREF010000139.1 GCA_030726195.1 Burkholderiaceae bacterium
TGGGTGCGCGGTGAGGACTCGGGCCTGACGTCTAAAGAAATCGTCAATGCCTGCGAAGCCAGCCTCAAGCGCTTGAAGACCGATGTCATTGATTTGTACCAAATTCACTGGCCTGCGCGCAACACGCCGCTGTTTGGGCAGATGTATTTCAACCCAGCCAAAGACAAGCCCTGTGCCAGCATGCTGGAGCAGCTGCACGCCATGGAGCAGCTGGTGCGTGCAGGTAAGGTCAAAGCGATTGGCTTGTCCAACGAGACGTCTTATGGCGTGCACGAGTTTGTACGACTGGCCGAGCAACACGGATTGCCGCGCGTGGCCACGGTGCAAAACGCCTATCACCTGCTCAACCGCAGCGTGGAAAACGGGCTGGATGAAACCATGCACCGCCTGAGCGTCAGTTTGCTCGCCTATTCGCCGCTGGCGTTTGGCTTGCTCACGGGCAAATACGATGCGTTGGGTATAGACCATGGTGGCACGCCACAGGGCCGCATGGCTTTGTACGCAAGCATGCGCGCACAGCGTTGGGGCCGCCCGCAGTCGTTGGCCGCAGCCAAGCGCTACAACGCACTGGCCCAAGCGCACGGCCTGACGCCGACGCAGCTGGCGCATGCGTTTTGCAAAGCGAAGTGGCAGGTGGCCAGCACCATCATTGGCGTCACCAGTGTGGCGCAGTTGCAGGAGAACATTGCCGCCTTCGATGTGGATGTGAGCCAAGAGCTGATGAGCGAGATCGATGCCTTGCGCTTTGAGTTGGGCGACCCTGCCATTTGAGCGCGATGGCCAGCAAAGCCAACACACCCGCCATCAAATGGCTGCAAGCGAACGGCTTGACGTTTGAGTTGTTGCCCTATGCCTACGTCGAGCGCGGCGGGGCCAGCCACAGCGCGCAGGTGTTGGGGCTGGAGCCCGCATCGGTGGTGAAAACGCTGATCATGCAAGACGAGGCGGGTAAGCCGCTGGTCGTCCTCATGCATGGCAACCAAGACGTGGCCACCAAAGTCTTGGCCAAGGCCATTGGTCGAAAGCTGGTGCAGCCGTGCTTGCCAGAAGTGGCCAACAAACACAGCGGTTATTTGGTGGGTGGCACGTCGCCCTTTGGGCTGCGCAAAGACATGCCTGTGTTTGTCGAAGCGACCGTACGGGAGTTGCCCGTGATGGCGATCAACGCGGGCCAGCGCGGCCTGCTGGTGCGCTTGCCTCCTAAGCCTTGTTTGACCCTCCTGGGTGCGGTGCCCGTGTCTTGCGCGCAGGCACGCAACAGCGCTTAGCGCGCTAAGTAGGCGGCT
>JANREF010000140.1:0-1792 GCA_030726195.1 Burkholderiaceae bacterium
ATACAGAGGCCCAGGCTTACTGCCAGTGGGCCGGTGGCGACTTGCCCACCTACGCCCAATGGCGACAAGCCGCCTACACCGAGCTGCGCCCCAACCCACCACCTGACTTCGTAAGCGGCCAAACCTACCCCTACCCCACAGGCGCAAGCGGCGACGGTGCCAACACATCAGGCGCAGACCCATGGCCCACTGCCGCGCCCGTTGGCCACACCCGCGCGGGCGTGAACGGCTTGTACGACATGGGCGGCAACGTGTGGGAGTGGACCAACACAGCCCAAGGCGACAGCCGCCAAACGGCAGGCAGCTCGTGGTGGTACCCCGCTGCCAACATGCGCGCCGACTTAGAAGCTTTCAAACCCAAGGACTTTTACGCTGTGTACATAGGCTTTAGGTGCGTTTACCCACGGCCTGCTGGCCTGCCGCGCACGCCATGACTGCGGTGCAAGTGGTCTGGTTCAAGCGCGACATGCGCGTGCACGACCACGCCCCGCTCATGCAGGCCCTGCAGCAGCGCCACACGCTTGGGCCAGTGCTGTGCGTGTACTGCATAGAGCCCACGCTGTGGCAGCAGCCCGATGCCGCACGACAGCATTACCACTTCGCGCTGGAGTGCTTGGCCGACTTGCGCGTGCAATTGCACAGCTTGGGGCTTGCGCTGCATGTGCTGCACGGCGAAGTGACCAGCGTACTGGATGCGCTGCAAGCGCGCGGCGGTATCAGCCACTTGTGGAGCCACACAGAGACCGGCAACAACGCCTCCTACAGCCGCGACAAAGCCGTGGCCGCTTGGTGCGCCCGAGCGCGCGTGGCGTGGACCGAGGTCGCCCAGTTTGGCGTGAAACGCGGCCTGCGCGCACGGGTGGGCTCATCCTGGGCACAGCATTGGCAGCGCCACATGGCTACACCCTGCGCCTCGGTAGCCGCGTTCACCACACGCGTGCAAGCTGTGCCTGTGCTGGGTGGAGGCCATGGTGGCCATGGTGGGGATGGTGGGTATTTCATGGACGTGGCACATGAAGCACATGAAGCACATAAAGCGAACAAGGTGCATGGGGTACATGGTGCGTACGCCACCCTAGGTTTACCAAGCGCTTGGTACCAGCAGCCCAGTGCCGACGCGTTGGGTTTAGACCCGCACGAGCCGCACGCGCGCCAGCGTGGGGGACGCGCCGCCGCCATGGCGCTGTTGCAGTCCTTCATCGCGCAGCGCAGCGGCTGGTACCGTGGCGGTATTTCGTCGCCGCTCACGGCACCCGACGCGTGCTCGCGGCTGTCGCCTTACCTGAGCATGGGCTGCGTGAGCATGCGCGAAGTGGTGCAAACCATTGAGCAGGCCCGCCTAAACCCCGACACACCTGCACGCCATCGCCAAGGGCTGACGGCCATGCTCAGCCGACTGCACTGGCATTGCCATTTCATTCAAAAGCTTGAAACCGAGCCCGCCATTGAGTGGCGCAACATGCACAGCGGCTACAACGGTTTGCGCGAGCACGACTGGAACCCCGCCCACTTCGAGGCACTGAAAAACGGTCAAACCGGCTGGCCCATGGTTGACGCAAGTGTGGCCATGCTCAAAGCCACAGGCTGGATCAACTTTCGCATGCGGGCCATGCTGGTGTCCGTGGCTGCCTATCCGCTGTGGCTGCATTGGCGCGACGTGGGCACCTGGCTGGCCACCCAGTTTTTAGATTACGAGCCGGGCATACACTGGAGCCAAATGCAAATGCAGTCTGGCACCACAGGTATCAACACCACCCGCGTGTACAACCCCATCAAACAAGCGCAAGACCAC
>JANREF010000140.1:1802-6403 GCA_030726195.1 Burkholderiaceae bacterium
TGGTTGCCCGCCCTGCGCCGCGTGCCCGACACCTGGGTGCTGGAGCCCTGGCGCATGCCCGAGTCTGTGCAGCGCAACTGTGGCGTGCAGCTGGGGCGCGACATACCCATGCCCTTGGTGGACTTGGACGCGGCCACACGCCAGGCCAAGCAACGTTTGCACGCCTGCCGCGCACAAGACAGCGTACGTGCAGGCAAGGCCGCAGTTGTGAAACGCCACGCCTCACAGCGCAACGACAGCGTGCGAGAGGATGCGCAACAACGCAGCAAACAACGCAGCAAACCACACAACAAACAACATAACCAACAAAGCGACATGCTGGCCCAAACCGCTGATCAACGACGCGGCACCAAGAGCAACGCTACAACCACAACCACAAACACAAGCGCAAGCACACCCGAAGCAGCACAACAATCCTTTGGCTTTTAGGCTGCGTCGCCCAACGCTCAGCGCCCCCCGCCAACGACTCGCCGTGCTGCGCGCACCGTCACCCCCTAACACCACAACACCACCACCCGCCGCTTATGGAACTCACCACCGCCGACGTATCGCAAGTCATTGAACTGGCGTGGCAAGACGATGTGCCCTTTGAGGCCATTTGCAACCAGTTTGAACTGTCAGAGCAAGACGTGATTGCCCTCATGCGCCGCGAGCTCAAAGCACGCTCCTTTCGCAACTGGCGCATACGCGTGCGCGCCCGCCTGGCCAAGCACCACAAGCGCAGCGAAGCGGCACGCGTGCCCAACACACCACCCCTGCACGCGCTGGATCAGCAGCCCGCCGACGACATACCTGTTGCCGCGTTCGGCGACGACGCACCCGCGCGCACCACACTGACATAGATCTGAGACAGGCCACATGCGCACGGCAGCATGCACACGGCGGCATGCACTCGCCAGCATCCACACGTAAAAAAACCCGCAGTCACCACGATGAACGCAGCTGCTGCGGGTTTTGGGGGCTCGCTTCAAGCCCTGTGGTCGTTAGTTAACGCATGTCAACTCACGCCCACCGACAGGCGCTCAAGCGAAGTTGCTTTGGGCAAATTCCCAGTTCACCAAGTTGGACAAGAAGGTCTCGACAAACTTAGGACGTGCGTTGCGGTAGTCGATGTAGTAGGCGTGTTCCCACACGTCCACGGTCAACAAGGCTTTGTCGTCTGTGGTCAGTGGTGTACCGGCTGGGCCGGTATTCACGATGTCTACAGAGCCGTCGGCCTTTTTCACCAACCAGGTCCAGCCGGAGCCGAAGTTGCCAACGGCAGACTTGACAAACGCCTCTTTGAACGCGTCGTAGCTGCCAAATTTGGCGTTGATGGCATCAGCCAACGCGCCAGTGGGTGCGCCACCGCCGTTGGGCTTCATGCAGCTCCAAAAGAAGGTGTGATTCCAAATTTGGGCTGCGTTGTTGTACACGCCGCCAGAGGACTTCTTGACGATGGACTCCAAGTCCATGCTTTCAAACTCGCTACCCTTTTGCAGGTTGTTCAAGTTCACAACATAGGCGTTGTGGTGCTTGCCGTGGTGGTACTCAAAGGCTTCTTGGCTGTAATGAGGTGCCAATGCGTCAATGGCGTATGGCAGGGCCGGTAGGGTGTGTTCCATGATGCTTCCTAAAAAATGATTCGGATCCGATAAGTTCCACGGCTCAGTCGTCGAACGTTCACCTGAGCCAAAGCGCTGCGCTTCAACTTGGGGCTGAGGTCATTTTAGGGCCAGCGCCAATCGTGTGCCATCTGACCTCACAAGCCCCTAGTCGCTTTGTGTGTCTTGGCCGCTATAGGAGGTGTTCTCTACTGCACTCTCTGTGGTGTTATTTGAGGTGTTATTTGTGGTGCGACCAGAAGTCGCCTCTCAGGTAGCGACGTCCGCCGCTGTTTGTCAGCCACTGTTTAAGTGGCGTCTGGCTCGGTGTCGTGCACCTGCACCTGCACTTGGCCGTCTCGCACAAACAGCGTGAGGTCATCGCCCGCACGCACGTCTGCCACACTGCCCAGGGCTTGGCCGTTGGCTTGGCGCACCCAGGCATAGCCACGGGCCAAGGCGGCGCTGGGGTTGAGCCCTTGCAGGCGCAAGTCTGTATGCTGCAGCCACGTGCTGCGCTGGGTCAACACGCCGTGCACGGCCAGTTCAAGGCCGCGCGCTTGCTGCTCAAAGCCACGCTGGTGCAGCGCGCAGGCCCGTTGCACGGCTCGCTGCAGCGCAAAGGACTGGTTGTGCAGCGCACGGCGCTGCATGGCAATGGCTTGAACCGGCTTGGTCAGCCGCGCGCCCAGGCGGTCTAGGCGCTGCCAGCGCCGGTCTACGTGCATGAGGGCAGCGTCATTCAGGGCCTCACCCAAGCCCTGCACCTGCGCGAGCAGCTCCTCGCGCTCGCTGGCCACCATCTCTGCAGCGGCGGTTGGCGTGGGTGCGCGCAAGTCGGCCACAAAGTCGCTGATACAAAAATCGGTTTCGTGGCCCACGCCACTCACCACGGGTATAGGCATGGCGGCAATGGCGTGGGCCAGCTGCTCGTCATTGAAGGCCCACAGGTCTTCGATAGAGCCGCCACCTCGCACCAGCAGCACCACATCACAGCGCCCGCGCTGTGTATCGGCATAGCGGGCCGCTTTGTCTAAAGCGCTGACCAACTCGGCCGGTGCCGCTTGGCCCTGGACGCTGGCCGGGAAAATCGTGACCGCCACATGGGGCGAGCGTCGCTCTAGGGTGGTCACCACGTCGCGCAGGGCGGCAGCCCCAAGCGAAGTGACCACGCCAATGTGCTTGGGATAGTCGGGCAATGCGCGTTTGCGCTCGGCCTCAAACATGCCCATGGCCTCAAGCTTGGCTTTGAGCGCCAAAAAGCGTTCAAACAAAGCGCCCTGCCCATCCATGCGCACGGCTTCCACAATGAGCTGCAAATCGCCACGGGCCGGGTACACGTCCAGCTTGCCCATGGCTTCCACCATATCGCCGTTCTTGGGCAGTCGGGCCAACAGGCTGGCCGCCCGTTTGAACATGGCGCAGCGCACCTGGCCAGCCCCATCCTTGAGGGTGAAGTAGCAGTGGCCGCTGCTGGCTTGCATAAAGCCTGAAACCTCGCCGCGCACACGCACCGGGTTGAAAGTTTGCGCCAAGCTGCGGGCCACGGCCGATACCAAATGCCCCACGGCCCAGACGTTGGACTCCAGCTGTGATGCGTCGCTCATGGCTGACTCATCAACAGTTTCACCCGCCACCAGACAGGTGTTAAATATTGAGGGTAATTACTTAAAGCCATAGGAAAAAACATACAAGTCTTTGATTTTTATTGGTATTTTTTTGCTTATTTTTTGTGCAGTGTAAAGAATATGTGCATTCGCGTAGCCAAATCACGCCATGCACGCGGGTTATCACCAAAGTTATCCACAGAAAATGTGGGCAAGTTCTGTCGCCAGCGGCGTACACCCCGGGCACGCCACGCCAGCGCTCATGGTGTGGATAATGCCAGTTCACACGGCATACGTTTCAGCATTGGACCACCACTTGATCAGCATCATACAAGCCGCAGGCTGGCCCATCTGGCCACTCATCATGTGCTCCGTTGTGGGCTTGGCACTCATCGTCGAGCGCGCGTGGGTGCTGCGCCAGCCCACGGTCACGCCAACCGGCCTGCGTGCAGCGCGGCGCGCCCGGTGCTCTGGCTGCGTGCGACAACTCCAGCATGGGGCGCATTCTTGCAGCGGCTATCGCTGCGGGCCCTCAGCCTACCGCCATGACACAAGCCGGCGCACAAGCGGGCCGACTGCAGGTCGCGTTGCTCAACAAACACCTGTCCGGCATCGCCACCGTGGCCAGCATTGCACCATTTTTAGGACTGCTGGGCACCGTCATTGGCATGATTGACATGTTCAATGCGCAAGCCATTGGCCAAGCGGGCCAAGCCGACCCAGCCGCGTTGGCTGCGGGCATTGCCATTGCGCTGTACAACACCGCCTTTGGCCTCATGGTGGCTGTGCCTGCCTTGCTGGCGTGGCGTGTGCTGCGCGCACGTGTGGACGCCATGGTCATGCAGCTGGAGCTGGGCACCGAACAAGTCCTGCACATATGCAGCAAACCGCAGCGCCATGTCTAAGCTCAACTTCAGCGGCGGCGCCGGCACAGGCACGCGGTTTGGTAGCCAAGCCAGTGCGCATGATGCGCCAGACATCAACCTCATCGCCTTCATAGACGTGTTGTTGGTGCTGGTCATGTTTTTGATGCTCACCACCGTGTATGCCAACAAAGCGGGGTTGACCGTGGTGCTGCCAACGGCCAAAACCAACATACCCACCCGAACCACAGCCACCATCGTGGTGCGCATAGATGCTGCGGGCGCCAGCGCCATCAATGGCAAGCGTTTCACGGGCGGCACGGCCACCATGGGGGCCGCCTTGCTCACCGCCGCAGGCGAACAAGCGCAAGTGCGCGTGGTCATTGCCGCCGACGCCAAAGCGCCGCACCAAGCCGTCATTGATGTGATGTCTGCGGCGCGCCTAGCGGGCTTGAACCAACTGCAATTTGCCATCCGAGCGCAAGACGATGCCCCATAACTGGCGCGCGACCTTGGCCCAACACTGGTTGCGGTGGGCCAGCCACAAC
>JANREF010000141.1 GCA_030726195.1 Burkholderiaceae bacterium
TGGTCTACGTGGGCTTGGTGGCCATGGTGCAGCAAGACATGAAAAAGCTGGTGGCGTATTCGTCAGTGGCGCACATGGGCTTTGTGACCTTGGGCTTCTTCTTCTTCAGCGACTTGGGCATGAGCGGTGCGGTGGTGCAAATGATTGCCCACGGTTTTGTCTCTGCCGCAATGTTCTTGGGCATTGGCGTGTTGTATGACCGTGTGCACTCGCGCGAGATTGCCTCTTACGGCGGAGTGGCCAACACCATGCCAAAATTCGCAGCCTTCGCCGTGTTGTTCGCCATGGCGAATGCGGGCCTGCCGGGCACCGCAGGCTTTGTGGGTGAGTGGATGGTGATTTTGGCAGCGGTGAAATTCAACTTCTGGATTGCCTTTGGTGCGGCCAGTGCACTGATCTTTGGCGCGGCTTACACCTTGTGGATGGTCAAGCGCGTGTACTTGGGTGATGTGGCCAACGACGATGTTGCCAAGCTCCAAGACATCAACGCGCGTGAGTTCATCATGCTGGCTTTGTTGGCCGTGGCTGTGTTGGCGATGGGTGTGTACCCCAAGCCCATGACCGACGTCATCAACCCCTCTGTTGAGTTGTTGCTGCAGCATGTGGCGCAGTCCAAACTGATTTAAATACGCGAGCTACGACATGATCGACAAACTCAGCTGGGTTGCGGCCTACCCTGAAATTTTCTTACTGGTAATGACCTGTGTGATTGCCTTGGCCGATTTGGGCGTCAAGGGGCCTAGGCGCACGTCGACCTACGTCATCACCATGCTCACCCTGGCCACCTTGACCTTGCTTAACGTGTTGTACGCGGTGCAAGGCCAGACCATTGTGGCCTTTGGCGGCATGATCATGTCAGACCCCATGTCCAACTGGCTGCGTGCGTTTGCCACTGTGGCAGTCATGGTGACGCTGATTTATGGCCGTCAGTACGCGTTCGACCGCAGCATGTTGCGCGGCGGCGAATTGTTCAGCCTGTCGTTGTTTGCGTTGTTGGGCATGTACATCATGATCAGCGGCCACAACTTCTTGGTCATTTACATGGGCCTGGAGTTGCTCACGTTGTCCAGCTACGCGCTGGTAGCCCTGCGCCGTGACGACGCTGACGCATCTGAGGCGGCCATGAAGTATTTCGTGCTGGGCGCTATGGCCAGCGGCTTCATGTTGTACGGCTTGTCCATGATGTACGGCGCCACCGGCTCGCTGGACGTCGCGGCCGTTTCGTCTGCACTGACCACCGGAGAACTAGACCACCGTGTGTTGGCTTTGGGCGC
>JANREF010000142.1 GCA_030726195.1 Burkholderiaceae bacterium
CCAAGGTGGCACGTGCTGCCGCCTCGTCCAGCTGGCCTTTGGCCACGCGGGCGCGCAGCAACTTGTCGCTGTGGGCCTTGCCGGCGTTGGCCGCATCTTGGCTCACGTCTATCAGCGTGGTGTCAATGCCTTTGGTGGCCTGTGCGTAGGCAATGCCCGCGCCCATCATGCCCGCGCCCACCACGCCCACTTTGGTTAGTTTCTGTTTGGCCACAGCTTGCGGCCTGCTGCGCGCGCTCTTGATGGCGTTCATGTCAAAGAAAAACGTGTTGATCATGTTGCGCGCCACTGGCGTGGTGATGAGCTTGGCCAAATAGCGGCTCTCGATGCGCAGCGCGGTGTCTATATCGACCAAGCTGCCTTCGGCCATAGACGCCAAGGCGTATTCGGGCGCGGGCAACAGGCCACGGGTTTGCTTGAGCAGCATGGCTGGTGCCACGCTCAGCGCGTTGGCCAATGCGGGCGAAGCGGCGGTGCCCCCCGGCATGCGGTAGCCTTTTTCATCAAAGGGGTGTTGCGCGGTGGGGTTGGCCTCAATCCAAGCGGTGGCTGCAGCCAACATGTCGGTGGCCGCGTGCTCGCTGGGCGCTATGAGTTGATGCACCAAGCCTAGCTCAAAGGCTTGGCTGGGGTTGAACAGGGTGCCTTGCACCACATAAGGCTGCGCCTTGAGCAAGCCCAACAAGCGCGACATCTTGGTTGCGCCACTGGCACCCGGGAACAGGCCCAACGACACCTCGGGCAAGCCCAGCTGTATGCGCGGGTCGTTGATGGCAATGCGGTAGTGGCCTACCAGTGCCACCTCCCAGCCGCCGCCCAATGCCGCACCGTTGATGCAGCTCACCACTGGGATGCCCAGTGTTTCTATGGTTCTGAAGCTGTGTTTGATGCGCTGCGTCTCGTCAAACACGCGGGGCGCGTCTTCAGGGGTCAAGGCCATGGTGGCGCGCAAATCAGCGCCCGCAAAAAACGTGGTCTTGTTGGATCGCAGCACCAGGCCCGCCAGCGCGCCATCGGCGTGCAGCGCTTTGACTTGCGCGGCCACATCATGCAAGTCGTGCTGCCAAGCCTCGCACATGGTGTTGACGGGCGAGTGGGGTTGGTCAAACACGATGTGCGCAATGCGCTGCTCAATGTGGAGTTGTATGTGTGTGGTCATCGGTGGCCCAGCAGTGGTGAGAGTGTTGAGAGTGGTCAGGTTGGTAAGGGGGGTGTGACAGCGCTGCTGTTTTTAGCGTTTTGAGCTTGGTAGGGTGGCGTGAGCTGGGGGGATGCAGCGGCACTGCGTGCGCGCCGCGCTTTAGCAGCGCTCCACGATGGTGGCAATGCCCATGCCGCCGCCCACGCACAAAGTGGCCAAGCCGTAGCGCAGCTGCCTGCGGTGCAGCTCGTCCACCAGCGTGCCCACAATCATGGCGCCAGTTGCACCCAGCGGATGGCCCATGGCAATGGCGCCGCCGTTGACGTTCACCCGCTCGTGCGGCACGTTCATTTCTTTCATAAACCGCATGGGCACGGCAGCAAATGCCTCGTTCACTTCAAACAAGTCGATGTCTTCAATGCGCAGGCCCGCCTTGGCCAAGGCTTTACGCGCCGCAGGCATGGGGCCTGTGAGCATGATGGTCGGGTCTGCGCCCGACAAGCCTACGGCCACGATGCGCGCGCGCGGTGTGAGACCATGCGCTGCGCCTGCCTTCGCGTTGCCAATCAGCACCGCTGCAGCACCATCCACAATGCCCGATGAGTTGCCCGCATGGTGGACGTGGTTGATGCGTGCCACGTGTGGGTAGCGTTGCTGGGCCACGGCGTCAAAGCCCATGGCACCAAGCTGCTCGAATGCCGGCTTGAGGCTGGCCAAGCCTTCCATGGTGGTGTGCGGCTTGATGAACTCATCACGCGCCAACACCACCTGGCCCAAGTCGTCCAGCACAGGCACCACGGCGTTGCTGAAGTAGCCAGCGGTGTCGGCAGCATGGGCACGGCGTTGGCTCTCCAGGGCGAAGGCGTCTACATCGGCGCGGCTAAAGCCGTCCAAGGTGGCAATGAGGTCGGCACCAATGCCTTGCGGCACGAAGGCCGTTTGCAGGTTGGTCATGGGGTCTTGCGCCCACGCGCCGCCATCTGAACCAATGGGCACGCGGCTCATGCTCTCCACGCCACCCGCGACCACCAGGTCTTCCCAGCCACTGGCAACCTTTTGCGCAGCCAAGTTGACCGCCTCTAGGCCAGAGGCGCAGAAGCGGTTGATTTGTATGCCGCTGGCCGTGAAGCTCCAGCCCGCTTTGAGCGCAGCCACCTTGGGCAGCACCGAGCCTTGTTCGCCAATGGGCGACACCACGCCCATGACCACATCGTCTACGCAGGCGGTGTCAAATTGGTTGCGCGCTTGCAGGGCTTGCAGCGTACCGGCCAACAAGTCCACAGGCTTGACCTCGTGCAAGCTGCCGTCTTTTTTGCCCTTGCCACGGGGGGTGCGTATGGCGTCGAATATGAAAGCATCGGTCATAAGGCTCTTTTACTGGTGTTGCTGGTTTCGCTGGTTTACATACCGTCCGTGTCTGCCCACAGTCGAACAGGACGGCCGGCTGCTCGACGTACTGGGATGCGCCTGGTGGGCTGCTCAATGCGTTGGTGCGCCATCGGGTTGCTGCGCTTGCAGCTGGCCCAGCGCCTGCAACCAGGCCGAGCCTCATTTAACCCGCAAATCGGGCGCGGCCAGGGTCACCAAGTTGACGCGCTCAGCGGGTGCTGTTGCGTTATCTTTGCGGTTGGTCTGGTTTTTGTTCGTTCTTGGTCGTTCTTGGCAGCCCAGGTCTTAAGACATGGCTCCAAGCGCACCCAAGCCCCAGCATGACGTCACCCAGTCACCCAACTACATCGCCATCAGGCACGAGGAGCCCACCTTGATCAAACGAACCCTGTTCAGCGAGGCGCATTTGGCGTTTAAAGATGCGTTCGCCAAGTTCACCGCCAAAGAAATTGCGCCGTTTCACGAGCAATGGGAAGAACAAGGTTTTGTTGACCGCGAGCTGTGGCGCAAAGCCGGTGCCAATGGCTACTTGTGCATGAGCATGCCCGAGGCGTTTGGCGGCAGCGACGCCGATAAGCTGTACTCCGTGGCCCAGTTTGAGGTGCTGGCGCAGGGCGGGTTTACCGGCGTCGGGTTTGGTTTGCACAACGAAATCGTGGCGCCTTACATTCGCCACTACGGCACGCCTGAACAACAAGCCCGCTACCTGCCCAAGCTGGCCAGTGGTGAGATGGTCGGTGCCATTGCCATGAGCGAGCCTGCCGCGGGCAGCGATTTGCAAGGTATCAAAACCACGGCGGTGGCCAAAGACGGGGGCTACGTCGTCAACGGCAGCAAGACTTTCATCACCAACGGCTGGCATGCCGATTTGGTGATTGTGGTGGCCAAAACAGACCCCAGTGCCGGTGCCAAAGGCACGTCGTTGTTGTTGGTGGAGGCGGGCACGCCCGGCTTTGACAAAGGCCAGCGTCTGAAAAAGCTGGGTATGAAAGCCCAAGATACTTCTGAGCTGTTTTTCAAAGACGTGTGGCTTGGGCCTGAGCAGCTGCTGGGCGGCGAGGCCTATAAAAACAAGGGCTTCATTTGCCTCATGGAACAACTGCCCTGGGAGCGGCTGCAAATCGCCATCACGGCGGTGGCTGCTGCACAGGCCGCCATCGACTGGACGGTGACCTATGTGAAAGAGCGCAAAGCCTTTGGCGTGAGCGTGGGCAACTTCCAAAACACGCGCTATGTGCTGGCCGACCTGCAAACCAAGGTGCAGGCCGCTCGCGTGTTTGTAGACAAGTGCTGCGAGCTGGTGTGCACCGATGAGCTGGACACCGCCACGGCCAGCATGGCCAAGTCGTGGTGCTCGGATTTACAGTGCCAAGTCATGGACGACTGCGTGCAGCTGTTTGGCGGCTATGGCTACATGTGGGAATACCCCATCACCCGCGCCTACGCCGATGCACGCGTACAGCGCATTTACGGCGGTACCAATGAAATCATGAAAGAAGTGATCGCCCGCAGCATGGGCTTGAACCCGCCGCGCCCTTGAACGCGCCTCGCTGACCTCGCTTCGGTTTCGTTTGTTGTGCTTGGCGTTGCGCCGGTGTGTGTCAACCGAGCACGATGCCTAAGAGCACGATTTCTAAGAGCACGAGCCCTAAGCGCTGCGCTCCAGCCACTGCGCTTGCCCGCTGCTGATGTCGTTGAGTTGGGTGACAAAGGTTTGTGCGTGGCTGCTGGGCAGAGCTATGTGCAGGCTGACGCCTTGGGTGGCGTGTGTGGCTTGTAAAGTGGCGTCCAGCTTGGCGGCTAGGCGTCTGGCCGCACCTTCAAACTCAAATGTCACCAAGGCGTGGAGTTGCGTTGTGGCGATGTGTTCTATTTTGTCGGCGTGCAGCAGGGCACCGGCCACAGCATCGGTGTAGGCGCGCACCAAGCCACCCGCGCCCAGCTTGACGCCGCCAAAGTAGCGCACCACGGTGGCCAGCACACCTTCTAGGTCGTGGTGGCGCAACACCTCGAGCATGGGCCGCCCAGCGGTCCCGCTGGGCTCGCCGTCGTCTACTGCAGCCGACTGTCCGCCGGCCATCAAGGCCCAGCACACGTGGGCTGCGCCGGGATGTTGTTGCTTGAGTTGGTCCACCACCTGCTGGGCTTGCTCGCGGCCCGCCACAGACTGCACGCAGCCTATGAAGCGGCTTTTCTTGATGACCACTTCATGCGACACGGGAGACGCAATGCTGTAACCCATGTCTACAGCCTGCGCCTATGTGTCATATCCAGACAAGCCAACGCTGTGCCCACAGCGCGGCTCAGGCATCCAGCGTTTCGGTGTCTACTTCGCTCTCGGCTTGCGCCGTGTAGCGTGGCCCGGCCACGGTGTTGTGGTTGATCAGGGCATCGAGTTGGGCCAAGGTGTCGCCACTCAGTTGGATATGGGCTGCCTGCGCGTTGTCGTGTACGTGCGCAACCTGCGTGGTGCCAGGAATGGCCACGATGTGGCTGCCTTGGTGCAGCACCCAGGCCAGCGCAAGCTGGGCAGGCGTGTGGCCCAACGATGCTGCAATGGCTTTGAACTGCGCGAGCAGCGCCAAGTTGCGCTCGTAGTTGCCTGGCAAAAAGCGTGGCATGGTGTTGCGGATGTCGCTGACGGGGTAACCAGCTGCTGGGGTGGTGTTGTCGGCCAAAAAGCCTCTGCCCACGGGGCTGAAGGCCACAAATGCGGTGCCCAGCTCTTGGCAGGCTTTGAGCACGGCGATTTCAGGGTTGCGCGTCCACAGCGAGTATTCGGTTTGCAGCGCAGCAATAGGGGCCTCGGTGGCTGCTTTGCGCAGCGTGGTGGCCGAGACTTCAGACAGGCCTATGTGCTGGATCTTGCCCTCGCGCACCAAGTCGGCCAGCGCGCCCACGCTGTCCTCAATGGGTACGTTTCGGTCCCAGCGGTGCAAGTAGTACAAGTCGATGACGTCGGTTTGCAAGCGCTTGAGGCTGCGTTCGCAGTGGCGTTTGATGTTGGCCGGGCTGCCGTCGATCACGCGTATGAGTTTGCCGTTGCCATTCACATCTTCGCCGCCCATGGCGCACTTGCTGGCCAGCATGAATTGAGAGCGGTGTTTGGACAGTGTTTTGCCCACCAAGGTCTCGTTGGCCCCAAAGCCATAGAGCGTGGCGGTGTCAAACATGGTCATGCCCGCGTCCAGCGCCGACAGCAACACGCGCTCACCCTGCGCATCAGACACTGGCGCACCGTAGGCGTGACTGATGTTCATGCAGCCCATGCTCACGGCGCTGATGTTGAAGTTGGCAATGGCGCGCACCGGTAAGTCGGTGCCGTAGGTGGGCTGTAGGGTGGCTTGTGTCATGGTTGTAGTGGGCGTTGAGGCTTCTAGGGTACGGTGGTGCAGGTTTTTTATCTGGTGGTCAGTTTGGGGGCCAGTTCGGGGCTCAATTGGGGCCCTAATTCATGGTCTTGTTCTGTGTTTTATTCTGGTCTTTATTTTGGACCTGATGCACTGTCTGCTGTGTGCTGTGTGCTGTGTGCTGTGTGCTGCCTCGCGCCACACAGCTGTCGGTCAGCCACCGAGTGTACGTGCGCCTACAGGCCGCTGCACACCGCAGGCGACAGGGCGTGCCAGTACAGCGCTGTGATGCGCAGGTGGCGCGCCGCTGTGGTTCAGCTATGGTTTGGCTGCGGTGCGGCTATGGTGGCGCTATGCGTTCAGCTGCTGCTCCAAGTCGTGCAGCACTTGGTAGCACGGCAGCACTTGGGCCACGCTGGCGTTGGGCTCGCGGCCTTCGCGGATGGCCGCAAAAAACTCGCGGTCTTG
>JANREF010000143.1 GCA_030726195.1 Burkholderiaceae bacterium
CCTGCGGTGTGCGTGGCTGGGCCTGCCAAGGCTTGCCGCCAGCTGTCCATGTTGAAGTGGGCCAAGCGCACATCGGCCACCACGCCTTCGCTGGGCAGGCTCAACGCGTCGCTATCGAACTGGCCCAAACCCACCACACCACGCACGGCGCTGGGCACGGTTTGGTTGGTGATGTGGGTCAGGGCTTGGTCATACTCGCGTACAAAATGTGCGCTCACAATGGGCGAAGCAGTGGGGCCAACCCGCAGTTGTATGTCGTGGCCAAACGCCATGTTGGGGCTGCGCTCGCCCGGCAGCAGCGGCCTGAGCGCCACACTCAATGGCCAACTCTGGCCGCTGGGCTTGTTCAAAGGTGCGGGCAAATCCAGGCGCACGCCATCCAGTGGCGCATTGAACCGCCAACCAATACCGTGGGGCGTGCCGCGCACGGACACGTCAAATGGCGTGCTGCCGCTGGCCCGCTGCGCCAGCATGGCCACGGTGCCCAACGAGGGCGTGCGGGCCAAGGCGTTGGCATTGAGGTTGCCGCTCACATCTACACGCAGCTCACCGGGCTGGCCTGCAGCGCCCGAGGCCGCCCACTGCATTTGGCCCTTGATCGGCCCACCCAACCACTGGGCGCTGGCTTGGTCGACGCTGACGGCGGTGTCGGTGAAGCGCACGCGCGCCTGCGTTTGCTGCAGCGCAGGCACGCCTGGCCACAGCTGCACGCGGTTGCCCGCCAAGGTCACTTCGCCTTGAACGGTTGTACGCTCGGGTGTGGCCAATGGCACCGCCAAGGACAGGTTCAAACGCGCGTCACCGTCGCCCACCCAGTCGCGCATCAGCCCATTGGTCCAGCGTTGCACCGGTGTGGTGTTGAGTTGCGCCAACCACGTGGCCAGCGGGCCGGCGGCGCGCGCCTGCACTTTGAGCTGGGCGTCTTGATCCAGATGACGCAGGCTCACCGACGCGTCGCTGATCACCACGCTGGTGGCGTCGCGCAAACGGCCCTTGATGTTGCTCACGTCTATGTCCAAGCCGCGCATGGCAAACGCGCCCGACAGCGTGGCAAGCGCGGGCCAACGCTGGTCTGCGCCCCAGCCGCCCGCATAGTCCAAGGCCACGCCTTGGGCCTGCGCCTCAACGGCGAAGCGCTTGTCACCGCCCAGCCACAGGGACTGGTCCAACAAGCTGTTGATGCGCACCGACACGTTGCGCAAGACCCCCGCTTGCAAACGCTGGCGCACAAACGACACAGCATCCGCGTTCATAGACACAGGCAGGTAGCGCCCCAGCTTGGGCAGGGCCAACTCGTCGACCTTGGCACTCAGACGCAAGTAGCCTGCGGCGTCGGTGTGCACCTGCTCTGGGTCTACCGCCCACACGCCTGCACCACTGACGACACCATCCGGCGTGTCCAAGCGCAAGTCATCAAACGACACACGCCACAGCGCTTGCCAATCGGTGTGCGCCCACGACGCCGGCGCAGGCGCTGCGTCCAGCGCTTGGCGCGGTGCAGCCCACGACAGCGCGGCTTGCATGCTGTTCACATCCAAGCGCGGCTCCAGCCACACGCCGGGCAGCACCCATGCGCCCTTGTCCATGGACAGCTGCGCCGTGCCGCCCTCGGCCGTGCCGTCCCATGTGAGCGACAGGCCGCTCACACCGGGCCTTGCCAAAGCCCCATGGCCAGCGGTGTCCGCCGGGTCATGGGCCAACACGCCTTCAGACCAACCGAGCTGAGTGGCTTGGCCACTGGTGTGCCAGGACAAGGGCGTGGTGCTGTCCAGCGCACCGCGCCAATCGGCTTGGAAGCGGTTGACAAAGCCTTGCGGGCGCCAGCCTTGCAAGTAGTCGCGCACGACTTGGGGCAAGGGCAGGCTGGGCATGATCTGGCGCAAGGCCGTGAGGTCCACACCAGCCACGCGCACACGCCCTTGTGCGTTGGGGTCTTGCGCGGACTTGGGCCATGCCAAGGCCAACTGCGCATCGCGCCAGGTCACACCGTCTTGGGTTTCAAACGACATGTCGCTCACGCCCAGCTCCCACTGCTGGGTTTGCACATTGTTCGTTAGGCTCAGGCGGGCCAGCAGCTCTTTGAAGCGCAGCGGCTTGAGCTCGGGCTGGCCTTGCAGCCACGCGCCTGACACACCGGTGAGCGCCACATCGCTGGTGAGCGCTTGCAGCTGCATGCCACGACGCCACTCCAACCAGCCCCGCCACGCCATCTCACCCGCGTCCAATGACAGCGTGCGCGACAGCGTTGGCCAAAACCGGTCCAGCGCGCGATGGATCACGGCGGCATCGAGCTGCGGCCATTGGGCATAGGCTTGGCCCGACCATTCGCGCCAGTCGCCACCATGGCTGCTGAACAGTGGCGACTCAAACTGGGCTTGCACCGACACGCGCTGGCCCCACTCGGGGGGCGGCGTGAAGTCGATGCGCGCATCGTGGCTGGTGGTGCCGCTGCGCAAGGCCACATCTATATTGCGAAATGACCATGTTGCAGGTGCAGCCTGCACTGCCCAGTCGTCGCGCACAGCCGCCTGCCCATCGAGCACCAACAACTCGGGCTGCTCAAACAGCCAGTCCAACCAAAACGGTGTGGCCTGCGCCGGTCCACTGGGCAACGCCACACCCGCGACGCGCCACGCGCCACTGGCGGTGCGCTGCACTTGCACGCTGGGTGAGGTGATGCGCACTTGGTCAAAACTCAAACGCCACAAGCCGCGCATGCTCAAGCTGGCCTCTAGCTTGGGAATCATCAAGTCGGGGGCTTGCGCGTTGCTGCCCACCACCACGTCGCGCATCTCAAAGTACGACGTCCAGTTGTTGGCCTTGCCCGACAAGCTGCCAATGCGCACCGGGGCTCCCAACGCGCTGCTCAACTGCTGCTGCGCCTGCGAGCGCCATGTATCGATTCGCGGCACAATGACCGCGTGTATCAGCAAATAAACGCTGGCCACCACAGTCCACACTGACACCAAGGCCACCAGCAGCCATTTCAGGCAGGCGCGCAGTAGCCGCGTGCGGGGGGTCAGGACTGGGGTGGAGGCTTGCATGGATTGAAATTATGACCGCCACCGCGGGCGAACATCACACAGCTGTGTCAAACAAGGTCAATACGGCGCCCACAGACTTGGCCTCGCACTCGCGCTTTGTGCAGCGCATACGGCGTCGCTATGAGCGCGAATTGCCGCTGCTTGCTGCGGGCGAGCCCAACAAAACCAGCATGCAGGCTTGCTTGGACACCTTGCTGTCCAGCGGCTTTGACCTGGGCCAAGCGCTGCGAATATTGCGCCAGCTGGTGGTAGAGCGCTTGGTGGTGCTGGACTGCGAGCGCGGCGCCGCCCTAGAGGTGGTGACCCGAGCGATCACGGCCTTGGCCGAATTTGCGCTGGAGCATGCCATGGCCTTGGCCATGTCTGAGCTGCGCGAGCGCCATGGCCAGCCCACAGGCCACAGCGACGACGTGCGCAACGCCCAGCCCGCCAACATGTGGGTGGTGGGCATGGGCAAGCTGGGAGCGCGCGAGCTCAACGTCTCCAGCGACATTGACCTGATTTACGTCTACGACTGCGACGGCGAAACCGACGGCAACGAGCGCGGCCTGCAGCGCATCAGCAACCACGAGTTTTTTGGCAAAGTCGTCAAACGCATCTACCAATTGGTGGGCGAGACCACCGAGCACGGCTTTGTGTTTAGGGTGGACTTGGCGCTGCGCCCCAACGGCAGCGTCGGGCCAGCGGCCGTGTCGCTGGACGCGCTGGAAGAATATTTCCTCATCCAAGGGCGCGAATGGGAGCGCTTTGCTTGGCTCAAAAGCCGCGTGGTCGCGCCCTCACACATGATTGCCAACGGCTGCGCCCAAGCGCTGCGCGACGTGGTGCTGCCCTTTGTGTTCAGGCGCTACCTCGACTACAACGTGTTTGAGGGCCTGCGCAAACTGCACCGCCAAATTCGCGAACACGCGGCCAAGCGGGCCAGCGGCCACCCCGAGCGCGCCAACGATGTGAAGCTCTCGCGCGGCGGCATACGCGAAATTGAATTCACCGTGCAGCTGCTGCAAGTGGTGCGCGGCGGCCAGTTCCCCGAACTGCGCAAACGCCCCACCTTGAGCGCACTGACACGGCTGACCAACGCCGGACTGATGGAAACCGACAAAGCGCAAGCCTTGGCACAGGCCTATGTGTTTTTGCGCCAAGTCGAGCACCGCACCCAATATTTAGACGACCAACAAACCCACCAACTGCCCACCCAAGACAGCGACTTGGCTTGGATGGCGCAGACCCTGGGCTTTGCTGACACCTGCGCGTTCTTATGCGCGCTGGACGCGCACCGGGAAACCGTCGCGCAAGAATTTGACATCTTGCTGGGCGGCCAAGGCGAGTGCACCAACTGCAACAAGTCGGTACACGATGCTGACGACCTGGAGTCGGCCATAGACGAGCTCAGCGGTGCCTTTCGCACCCGCATCGCCCTGTGGCAAACCCACCCACGTGTGTTGGCGCTGCGTGAAGACAGCCGCACCCGACTGGCCCGCCTCATTCAGCGCACCGGCGCTTGGCTTGAGAGTGGGCGCACCAGCGAGGTCGGCGCGCTGCGCTTGGCCGACTGGATGGAGCCCATGCTGCGCCGCGACAGCTACTTGGCCTTGCTGCAAGAGCGCCCGGCCGTGCACGAGCGCTTGTTGCGTTTGTTGGCTGCGGCCAAATGGCCCGCGCGCTACCTCATACAACATCCAGGTGTGATGGACGAGCTGGCCAACCCTAGCTTGCTGAGCGAGCGCTTTGACGCCGTGCAGTTTGAAGCCGAATTGGAAGCCAGACGCTTTGCCCTGCAAACCACTGGTGAGGACAACGACGAAGAGCTGCTCAACCTGCTGCGCCGCGCCCACCACAGCGAGGTGTTCCGAACCCTGGCGCGCGACGTCGAGGGTGCCTTGAGCGTGGAATTTGTGGCCGACGACTTGAGCGCTTTGGCCGACGCCGTGCTGCGCGTGACCACCCGCTGGTGCTGGCAACGGCTGAAAAATGCACACCGCGAAGAACCCGCGTTGGCCATCATTGCCTACGGCAAATTAGGCGGCAAGGAGCTGGGCTACGGCAGCGATTTGGACATTGTGTTTGTGTATGACGACGAGCACGAAGCCGCGCCCGAAGCCTACGCCGCCTTGGTGCGCAAACTCATCAACTGGCTCACCGTCAAAACCGGCGAGGGCGACTTATTTGAAATCGATACGGCCTTGCGCCCTAACGGCAACTCGGGCTTGTTGGTCACGCGCATGTCGGCATTCGCCGACTACCAAGAGCGCCGTGGCAGCAACACCGCCTGGACGTGGGAACACCAAGCCATCACACGGGCGCGCTGCGCCGTGGGGCCGCCCGCTCTGGCGCAACAGTTTGAAGCGGTGCGACATGCCGTGATGGTTGCGCCGCGCGATGCCAATGACTTGTTGGTTGAAATCACCACCATGCGCGAAAAGGTGCGCGAAGCGCACCGCGTACCCAGCGACATGTTCGACCTCAAACACAGCCCAGGCGGTATGGTCGATGTGGAATTTGTGATGCAGTATGTGCTGCTGGCCAAAGCCCATGCCCACCCTCAGCTGTTGCCCAACTTGGGCAATATCAAGCTACTGCGCATTGCCAAAGAATGTGGCTTGGTGCCGCCTAGCATCAGCGACGCCGCGGCAGACGCTTACCGTGCCATGCGCCAAATGCAGCACCGTGCGCGCTTGGACGAAGCACCCACGCAAGTCCTACCCAGCGAGGTGGCCGCGCACCGCGACGCGGTACTCGACCTGTGGCGACACGTGATGCAGTCGCACTGAACGGCGGGACGCATGGCTTGCGGGCCTAGGTGCGGCCTCGATGTGGCCTTAGGTGTGGCCCAGTGTGGCGCAGGCTCGCATCATGCAACGCCGCGCTGACCAGCGCAGACACGCCACACCTAGAGAGACGAGTACCGCTTGTCCAGTGGGAGCAGCCACTACAAAGCAATCAACCACCGGCCGCTGATGTGCGTTCGCACGCGCACAACCGACCCAAGCCAAGCCGTCCTACATCAGCCCGCAACGGGTGCCACCGGCGCCACCGCCAATGTGAGCTCTTTGCGGAAACGGTTGAGTTCTTGCACGGACTTGAAGCTGCGCTCCATGAGCAAACTCATGTTGTGCAAAATGCGCTCCACCACTTTGGTCTCCCACACCGCGTCAAAGCTGATTTGCTTGTCCAGCCAATGTTCCAGCCAATCGGGGTCGGGCCAGCGGCTTTGCACCGTGTCCCGT
>JANREF010000144.1 GCA_030726195.1 Burkholderiaceae bacterium
GGTGAGCACGCAGGTGATGTGATGCTGCTCGCATGCGGCTGCAATGCGGGCGTCGTCTGCCGCCACCACCACTTGTTGGGCAGCGCTGCAGGCGGCGCGCTGTGCCACGCGCACGACCATGGGCGCACCGTGTATATCGGCCAAAGGCTTGTTGGGCAGGCGGCTAGAGGCTAGGCGTGCTGGAATGAGCACGCAAAAAGAGGCGGCCATGGTGGCTTATGCGTTGGCTGGGCCAGCAGCGGGTGAGGGCGCCGGTGAAGACGCGGTGAAGGCGTCGATTTCATCGTCGCTCAAGGCCCGAGCTTGGTCTTCCAACATGATGGGAATGCCATCGCGAATGGGGTAGGCCAAGCGCGCGCTGCGTGAGACCAGCTCGGTCTTGTCGGCGCTCATGCGCAAAGGGCCTTTGGTCACTGGGCACACCAGCATGTCGAGTAATTTGCTATCCATGGCGCAATCATAGTGTGGAAGTGCCCATGCCGCTGCGCCAGCAGTGGTAAATGCTTGGGCATTGGCATTGGCATTGTGCTGGTGCTGGTGCTGGTGTTGTATCAGCACTTGAAATCACTTGGACTCAGTTGAACTCACTTGGGGTCTGTCGCCTTATTCCTTGGCGTTTGCATGGCTGCGCTCAGGGCTTGCCAAAACGCGTTCGGCAGCTGCAGCAGCAGCGGTGCCACCCAGACTTGGCTGGCCAGCTGGGCAGCATCGGCGCGCTCGCGCAGCTTGACAGCGTCTTTGGCTGTGCAAATGACGGGTAGGTCGTCGCGCAAACCAAAGCTGGCTGGCCACGTGCCGCTGAGCGGGTCGTGGTCGCGCGCTTGGCCTATGCGCACCACATCAAACCCTTGCGCGCGCAGCATGCTGGCAAACACCTCGGGTTTGGCAATGCCTGCAAGCACTTGCACTGGACTGCCTGGCTGGGGCGCAAGGCGAGGTGGGGTGAGCGGTGTTGAAGACGCGCCAGCCGTTGAGCGCGTTGAGTGCGGTGAGGGCAATGCGGGAAATAAGGGCTCAAGTGGCCCCAGCGCGCGCGTGCTCAGGAACACGGGGTTGCCGGTGTCGCAAGGCGCAACCGTTGGTGTGGCGACCGCGTTTTGCACCACCAAGCAGGCAAGCGGGCGCGTCGCGTCGGTTGGGCTGGCGTTGCTGTGCTGTTTATGGCGCTGTGTGTAGCGCTGGGGCCATGGTTCGCGCAGCAAACCCGCAGGCAACAAGCGCTGGTTGCCCAAGCCGCGTTCATCAA
>JANREF010000145.1 GCA_030726195.1 Burkholderiaceae bacterium
GAGCAAGCACTGCGCAACGCCACCGTTTTGATGCAAGCAGGCGCGCACATGGTCAAACTAGAAGGCGGCGGCTGGACCACCGAGACCGTGGCATTTTTAGTTGCCCGCGGCATACCCGTTTGCGCACACTTGGGTCTCACACCCCAAACAGTGCATGCGCTGGGCGGCTACCGCGTGCAGGGGCGCTCAGACAGCGCCGCCATACTCAAACAACACGCACTGGCACTGGCCGATGCGGGTGCGTCCATGCTGGTGCTAGAAATGGTGCCCGTGGGCTTGTCTGGCGAGGTCACAGCCGCCATGCCCACCTGCCACACCATTGGCATCGGTGCGGGCAGCGACACCGCCGGCCAAGTGCTGGTGATGCACGACATGTTGGGCATCAATTTGGGCAAGAACGCCAAGTTTGTACGCAACTTCATGCAAGGCGCCAGTGGCGTTGGCGACGCGATGGCGCGCTATGTAGCCGCAGTGAAAGACGGCAGCTTCCCGCACAACGATGTGCACGCTTGGGCTGATTGATTGATGCAAGTAGTACACACTTTGGCAGCATTGCGCGCGGCATTGCGCCCGTTCAACCAGCCAGCATTTGTGCCCACCATGGGCAACTTGCACGCAGGCCATTTGGCGCTCATGACACGGGCCAAGCCCCTAGGCGACGTGCGCGTGGCCAGTATTTTCGTGAACCGCTTGCAATTCGCCCCACACGAAGACTTTGACGCCTATCCCCGCACGCTCGCGGTTGACTGTGCAGCCCTTGAAGCCGCGGGCTGCGACATCGTATTTGCGCCCAGCGAAGCCGAGCTGTACCCCCAGCCTCAGACCTTTACCGTACAGCCGCCTGCAAGCTTGGGCGACATATTGGAAGGGCACTTTCGACCTGGTTTTTTCACGGGTGTAGCCACAGTGGTGACCAAACTGTTCAACTGCGTGTTCAGTGGTGCCAAAGACGGCGGCTATGCCGTATTTGGTGAAAAAGACTTCCAACAGCTGTTGGTCATTCGGCAGCTGGTTGCACAGCTGGCACTGCCTATCGAGATCGTGGCAGGCCCTATCGAGCGCGCCAGCAACGGCTTGGCGCTGAGCTCACGCAATGGCTACTTGAGCGATGCCCAGCGCGAGCAAGCGGCCACGCTGCAAGCCACACTGCAACACATGGCACAAACCTTATCAACAAACGGCTCCTTGGCAGGGATTGAGGCCATAGAGCGCGAAGCCATGGATACCATGCGCGCCAACGGCTGG
>JANREF010000146.1 GCA_030726195.1 Burkholderiaceae bacterium
CACTGTGGTGCATGCACGGTTTTGGCGCATGCACACCCGCACCAGTCAACCAACAAGCGGCCTCGCCACCAGCCCCACCAAGGCCTACACGGGCGCGCATGCACTGGCACCAAATTTGCTCCTGTTAAACACCGTTTCTCAACCTTTTTGGAGTCAGCATGAAAAAGTGCTTTGGTTTTAAGTCCTCTGTGGTCGCACTGGCGCTCACCGCCCTGGGTGCAGCGCACGCCGCAACCCCCATCAAATTCCAGTTGGACTGGCGCTTTGAAGGCCCATCTGCCTTGTTTTTGGTGCCAGCTGCCAAAGGCTACTTTAAAGACGCGGGCCTAGACGTCACCATCGACTCCGGCAACGGCTCTGGCGGCGCGGTCACCCGCGTGGCCTCAGGCACATACGACATGGGCTTTGCCGACTTGGCCGCCCTGATGGAATTCCAAGCCAACAACCCCGACGCGCCAAAACCTGTGGCCGTGATGATGGTCTACAACAACACCCCCGCTTCTGTCATGGCGCTCAAGAAGTCTGGCATCAAAACACCTGCGGACTTGTCTGGCAAAAAACTGGGCGCGCCCGTGTTTGACGCAGGCCGCCGTGCTTTCCCGCTGTTTGCCAAGGCCAACAACATCACCGGTGCACAGTGGACAGCCATGGACCCCCCACTGCGTGAAACCATGCTGGTGCGCGGCGACGTTGATGCCATCACCGGCTTCACCTTCACATCGCTGCTCAACATTGAAGCGCGCGGCGTAGCTGCTGCAGACGTGACCGTACTGCCCTACCCAGACCACGGCGTGAAGCTGTACGGCAACGCCATCATCGCGTCGCCCAAGATGATCAAAGAGAACCCCGAAGCCATCAAGGCCTTCTTGGCCGCCTTTGCCAAGGGTGCCAAAGACGTGATTGCCGACCCCGCCAAGGCCATCGAAGCGGTCAAAGCACGTGACGGCATCATCAACACCGGCTTGGAAACACGCCGCTTGCAGTTGGCCATAGACACCGTGATCAACAGCCCTTCCGCACGTGAAGAAGGCTTTGGCCAAGTCAAAGGTCCACGCTTGGCACTCATGGCCACACAGGTCACAGAAGCCTTCAACACCAAGTCACGCGTCCAAGTTGACACCGTGTGGAACGGCTCCTTCCTGCCCAGCGCAGCGGTGCTGGACGTGTTGCCCAAAGGCAAGTAAGTCGACGGCAGTGCGCTTGACAGCGTCATCAGGACGCTGGAGCGCCGCTGTGGCCACGTG
>JANREF010000147.1 GCA_030726195.1 Burkholderiaceae bacterium
CAGGTGTGAGCGGGTCAACATAAATTTAGACATGTATCCAATGGGTTGAAGAGGGCCGAAAAATGAAATGAATAGGACGCAATAGGACTGGTGTGTGTGCCAAATCGGCTGGTGCGTGTTGTAAGAGCTGGTGACACAGGGTCCGTCGTCCAATCTTTACAACCCCAAATAACCCAGCCAAACCATAAGCATCAACAAGGTACGTTTTGGTTGTGTTTTGTGTTCCGGGTGTCGTGTTCCGTGGTGGGGGTGAGCCGTGTTGCGGGTACTACCTGTGCTGCTGTGGCTACTTGCCGCTTGTTACTTGCTGCTGCGGTGGGCCCAGCACCTCGATGGCCAAAGCGTGCAAGCCAGCGTCTACAAATTCTTGCACTGCATCATACACAAGGCGGTGCTGTGCCACGCGGCTTTTGCCTTCAAATGCGTGGCTGTACAGGCGCACTCGGAAGTGCGTGCCCCAGCCTGCATCGTTGGCACCGGCGTGGCCGGCGTGCGCGGCGCTTTCGTCTAACACTTCAAGTGGCTGCGCCTGCAGTTTGTCCAGCAAGGCCGCGCGAAGCGCCTGGGCCGTAATGGGCTGTGCCTCGTTCATGGTTGATCTCGTTTGACTTCTTGCGGGTCTTCATCGCGCAGGTATTTGGCAATGTACAAGCCCTGGCCCAAAATGAACAACACCGGGAAAATGTAGCCCCACAGCTTGAACTCCACCCACTGGTCCAGCGTGAAATACACGGCCACCACTGCATTGAGTACGCCCATGGCTAAAAAGTAAGCAGCCCACATGAGGGCGAGCTTGTGCCATACGGCCGTGGGCAGCTTCAGTTGTGTGCCCAGCATGAGGTGCAGCAAATTGCGCTTGAACACCAGCAGCGCCACAGCCAGCAACAGCGCCAGCGCCACGTACAACACCGTGGGTTTCCATTGGATGAAACGTTGGTCGTGCAGCACCAGCGTGAGTGTGCCAAACACCACAATCAAGCCCAACGTGGCCTTTTGTACGGTGGCCACTTTGCCGTCTATTTTGTAAATCAGTGCCGTTTGTAAGGCCGTGGCCGCCATGAGTACGGCGGTGGCTGCGTAGATGTCGCCTAACTTGTAGGCCACTACGAACAAAGCGATGGGGAAGAAATCAAGCAATAAGCGCATGGGTGAATTATCTACCTTGGGTGAGGGGGTGACGCGTGGGCGTGACCCGCACTGGTTGTACTGTGGGTTGTAGGGGGGTGTAGGGGGTTGTGTAAGGG
>JANREF010000148.1 GCA_030726195.1 Burkholderiaceae bacterium
GCTGGTAAATCCAAGCCTTGCCGCGCTTATCGGCCAGCACCCCGATCACGCGCGCACTGACCAGCGTGGCCAAGCCGCCCACCAAGTACAGGCCTGCGATATCGGTGCTGGCAATGCCCACATTGGTCTCTACGTAGATGGTGATGTAAGGGATGACCATGAAGCCCGTCATGATGGACAAGCTGGTGAACAAAAACGCCCACAAATGGTTGGTTTCACGCACGGTTTCCAAGATGCTGTGCAGCACGGAACCGCGCCCGGGTTGATTCAGGTGCGCATCCAGCTTGGGCATGGTCAGCGCAGCGACAACGGCAAACACCGCCGACAAACCCACCACCAACCAAAACGGCGCATGCCAACTCCAATTGGCCGCCAAGTACAAACCAATGGGCACACCGGCCACCGTCGACACTGAGAACGACGACATCACAATGCCCATGGCGCGCCCGCGTCGCTCAAACGGCACCACGTCGGCAATGATGGTCTGGCTCAACGCCGACAACACACCACCAAACAGACCCGCCGCAATCCGTGCGGCCATGAACTGCCCATACGACTGCGACAACGCACACGCCATGGTGGCCAAGGCAAACAGGCTGTACAAGCCCAACAACAACCGCTTGCGGTCGAAACGGTCCAAGTAGGTCGACGCCAACAAACCCGACACGCCCGCGGCAAAGGTGTAGGCCGAAACCAACGCGCCAAATTGGGCATCAGTGATGTCAAAGACCTTTGTAAACTGAGGCCCCAACGGAATCATGACCATGAAGTCCAGGATGTGGGTGAATTGAATGCCGGCCAAGGTCAGCATCAACCAGCGTTCGCGTATGGGCGTCATGGAAGAGGGTTTCGTTTCAGGTGGGGTTGCACAATGCTCCACTAATGTACAAGCTCGACGCCCACCATGCCGCTATCTGACCTCATCAAACGCCGCGCCCCCGCCCCCGCATCACGCACCGCTTTGGTGCTCATGGGTGGTGGCGCGCGCACGGCTTACCAAGTCGGCGTGCTCAAAGGCATTGGCCAGCTGCTGCGCGACGCTGCGAACACAGGCGCGGTGACAGGTCGCCCCACCGGCGACGGCGGTAGTGGTGGTGCTTTTGACAGCGCCGCCCCACACGCCTTCCCGTTTCATATTTTGGTCGGCACCTCGGCGGGCGCACTCAATGCCACCCATTTGGCCAGTCAAGCCGCCATGGGCTTGGCCGCTTTCGACAACCTGGCCGAGCTGTGG
>JANREF010000149.1 GCA_030726195.1 Burkholderiaceae bacterium
CCCGACGACTTGGACGGCATTTACGAGTCCATCAAAGAAAACGCTTTGCTGTCTAAATTTGCAGGCGGCTTGGGCAACGACTGGACCCGTGTGCGCGCTTTGGGCTCACACATCAAGGGCACCAATGGCGAATCACAAGGCGTGGTGCCATTCCTAAAAGTCGTCAACGACACAGCCGTGGCGGTGAACCAAGGCGGCAAGCGCAAAGGCGCTGTGTGCACCTACCTCGAGTCTTGGCACTTGGACATTGAAGAATTCGTAGAGCTGCGCAAGAACACCGGTGACGACCGCCGCCGCACACACGACATGAACACAGCCAACTGGATTCCAGACTTGTTCATGCGCCGTGTCATGGAAAAAGGCCAGTGGACACTGTTCTCGCCAGCCGACACCGAAGACTTGCACGACTTGTTTGGTGCAGCATTTGAAAAGGCCTACGTGGCCTACGAAGCCAAAGCCGACGCGGGCGAGATCACACACTTCCGCCGCATCGAAGCGTCTGACCTGTGGCGCAAAATGCTGACCATGTTGTTTGAAACCGGTCACCCTTGGATCACCTTCAAGGATGCGTGTAACGTGCGCTCACCCCAGCAACACTGTGGCGTGGTGCACTCCAGCAACCTGTGTACCGAGATCACGCTCAACACCAGCGACACCGAAACAGCCGTGTGTAACTTGGGCTCAGTCAACTTGTCACGCCACCTCAAAGAAGGCGCCAATGGCAAAGAGCTGGACCACGACAAGCTCAAGGCCACCATCACCATTGCCATGCGCATGCTGGACAACGTGATCGACATCAACTACTACGCTGTGAAAAAGGCACGTGACTCCAACCTGCGTCACCGCCCGGTGGGCTTGGGCATCATGGGCTTCCAAGACAGCCTGTACGAAATGCGCACGCCCTACGGCTCAGATGCGGCTGTGGAATTTGCTGACCGCGCCATGGAAGCAGTTTGCTACAACGCCTACTTCGCCTCCAGCGAATTGGCCAAAGAGCGTGGACGCTACTCCAGCTACAAAGGCTCATTGTGGGAACAGGGCATTTTGCCAATGGACACCATTGACATGCTGTCGCAAGCACGTGGTGGCTACGTTGAAGTAGACCGCTCCAGCACACTGGACTGGGACGCCTTGCGCAACAAGATCAAGGCCGACGGCATGCGCAACTCCAACTGCGTGGCCATCGCGCCAACCGCCACCATCTCCAACATCATTGGCGTGGA
>JANREF010000150.1 GCA_030726195.1 Burkholderiaceae bacterium
GCTAGTCCAGCGCTACCGTGGCACCTTGCGCGTGCAGCTTGGCGTAGAGGCCGTCTGCGCTCAACAACTCGGCGTGCGTGCCTTGCTCTGCAATGCCGCCGTTGGCCATGACGAGAACACGGTCGGCATGTTCAATGGTCGACAAGCGGTGCGCAATGACCACGGTGGTGCGCCCAACCATGAGTGTGTGCAAGGCCTCTTGCACCAAGCGCTCGGACTCGTTGTCCAAGGCCGATGTGGCTTCATCCAAAATCAAAATTGGCGCGTCTTTGTAAATGGCTCTGGCAATGGCCAAACGTTGGCGCTGCCCGCCCGAGAGCTGTGTGGCGTTGTGCCCCACGGCTTGGTCTATGCCGTTGGGCAATGCGGCCACCATGTCGCCCAAATTGGCAGCTTGTATGGCGGCGTTGACGCGGTCACGGTCTACGGTTTGGCCCAGCGCAATGTTGGCGGCCAAGCTGTCGTTGAGCATGACCACGTCCTGGCTCACCAACGCAAACTGCGCGCGCAGGCTGCGCAAATCCCAGTCGGGCAAGGCCACGCCGTCTAAGGCAATGCGTCCAGCGCTGTACTCCACAAACCGCGGTAGCAAGTTGACCAGCGTGGTTTTACCCGCGCCAGATGGGCCGACCAAGGCCACCACCTCACCGGGCTCGATGTGCAAACTGACCTTGTTGAGTGCCAAGCCTTCTTGTGACTCGTAGCTCACGCAGACATCGCTCAGATCAAGCTGGCCCCGGGCTTTGCCCTGGCTGTGTTGTCCGCTGGATTGCTCAGCCACGTTTTCTATCAGCTCCAAGCCGCGCTCTAGGGCCGCCAAGCCGCGTGTGATGGGGTTGGCCACATCGGCCAAGTGCTTGATCGGAGCGACCAACATCAGCATGGCAGTGACAAACGACACAAAGCTGCCCACCGACGTGCCACTGGCGTTGGCTTGCCACAGCGCGGCCGCTACAACCGCGGACAAGGCCATGGCCGCGAGCATTTGGGTCAGCGGCGTCATGGCAGCAGACGCCACGGTCGAGCGCAGTGCCAAGCCCCGCAGTTGGTGGCTCAGCTTGGCAAAGCGGTCTTCCTGCGCATGCTGCGCGGCGTGCAGCCGGATCATGCGGTGTGCCAGAACGTTTTCTTCCACCACGTAGGCCAGGTCGTCGGTTGCGAGCTGGCTGCGCCGGGTCAGGCCGTACAAGCGCTTGGACAGCACGCGCATGACCAGCACCAAGGCGGGGAACACCAACAGCACGATGAGCGTGAGTTGCCAATTGAGGTAGAACAAGTAGCCCAGCAACGCCAGCAAAGTCATGCTGTCCTTGGTCAGTACCAATAGCGCACCCACCAGCATGTTGGTGCCGTTTTGCACCTCGTACACCAAGGTGTTGGACAGACTGCTGGCGGATTGTTTGTGAAACAAATCGAGCTCTGCCACGCACAAGCGCCTGAACATGGCTTGACGCAGCGTGAGCATGGCGCCGTTGGCCACATACGACAGCAAGTATTGGGCCGCAAAGCCCGCTGCACCGCGCAAACCAAACACACCCAGCAGCGCCACAGGCACCATCCACAGCGGCACGGATTGTTCGGCAAAGCCCTTGTCCAGCAGGCCTTGCAGCAAGGCTGGGATCATGGGCTCGGTGGATGCGCCCACCAAACTGGCCACCACAATCCACATGGCGGCCACGCGGCCCCCCTTGAAGAAGGGCCACAGACGTGCCAGTCTTTCCCGCATGGGCTTTGGGGGCGTGGGCGCATGCGAGCCCGGCGTGTGAACGTGTTGTGTCAAAGTAATGCAATAGTAGAGCTAAATCGACGCGAATCGATAGACGTCCGTTATTATCTACGGCTCGAAGACCAATTAGAGTGCCTTACACATGCTTCACAACCGCCCATACACCAACCTGCCTTCGAATGAGCCCGACGGTGCGCGTCTGACCCGGCGCGGCGCGCTAGCCGCTGTGTCCAGTGCGGGTGGTTTGGCATTGGTGGGCGTGCCCATGGCCGCGCAAGCGCAGTTTCGCGTGGATGTTGCCGGTGTAGGTCTCACGCAGCGGCCTTTTGCCATCGCAGCTTTCAGAGGCCGCGAGTTGCTGACCAGCCGCGTCGACGACATCGTCACAGCCGACTTAGAGCGCAGCGGTTTGTTCCGTGTGGTGCCCATGGACAGCGAGCAGCTCGACGAGGCCTCCCGCCCCGACCTTGGTCCGTGGCGCGCCCGTGGTGTGGATGCGCTCGTCACTGGCAGCGTGAATGCTTTAGAGGGCGGGCGCTTTGACGTGCGGTTTCGCTTGTGGGATGTTGTGCGTGCTGAAGACTTGGGTGGCGTGAGCTTCCCCGTGGAGGGCAACTTGGGCCGTTTGGCTGCCCACCGTGTCGCCGATGCCGTGTACGAAAAACTCACGGGTGAAAAAGGCGTGTTCTCCACGCGTGTGGCCTACGTGACCAAGTCGGCTACGCGCCACCAATTGTGGGTGGCTGACGCAGACGGTGAAAACGCGCAAGTGGCCCTGAGCAGCCCAGAGCCGGTGATTTCGCCGGCGTGGTCGCCCGATGGCAACCAATTGGCGTATGTGTCGTTTGAGGCGCGCAAGCCCGTGATTTACGCGCACACGATTGCCACGGGTAAGCGCCGCTTGATGGCCAACTTCAAGGGTTCCAACTCGGCGCCCGCTTGGTCGCCCGATGGCCAAACCATGCTGGCTACGTTGACCTTGTCAGGCAACTCACAAATTTACAAGCTGGACAAAGACGGCGGCGCACCCCAGCGCCTGACGCGCACCAGCAGCATTGACACCGAACCGGTGTTCGCGCCCGACGGCAGCGCCATTTACTTTGTGAGCAACCGAGGTGGCTCGCCGCAGATTTACCGCATGCCGGCCTCGGGCGGCGGCGCAACCCGCGTGACCTTCCAAGGCAACTACAACATTTCGCCAGCGCCCAGCGCAGACGGCAAGTGGTTGGCGTTTGTGGGGCGAATTGACGGTTTGTTCCGCCTGCAACTGCTCAACCTTGAGACCAACGAGGTACGCGGCCTGACAGATACGGATGCGGACGAAAGTCCGAGTTTCTCCGCCAACAGTCGCATGATCATTTACGCCACACGCGTGGCCGGACGCGAAGCACTGATGACGGTGTCGGTGGACGGGCGGGTGCGCACCCGCTTGGCTGGTGCGACAGGTGATATCCGCGAACCCGATTGGGGTCCGTTCCGTTTGTGATGGGGCTATCACCTATTTCATTGACACATTTTTTTGTTAAGGTGTGTCGTGTTGCCGGGGCTTAACAAGCGCTGGCTGTAAACGTTTTGTATTCTTAATCCCACTGAATTGGAGACCTCATGTTGAAGAGAAAATCCGCGTTGGCTGCCATGGCTGCGTTGTGTCTGAGCTTGGTATTGGGCGGTTGTGCCAGCGGTATTTCGCTGGATGAGTCCGCTGCCGCCAATGCCAATGGCGCGGCAGGTGCCAATGCTGCTGGCGTGAACGCCAATGGCGTGGCAGGCGTAGAGCTGGCCTCAGACGCTGGTACTGCGCAGCAGCCGCCAGAGTCTTTGTCTAGGCTGGTGTACTTCGCCTTCGACAGCTTTGCCATCAGCGACGAGTTCACGCCATTGTTGGCCGCGCACGCGCGCTTCTTGAACACCGACCGCACCCGCCGTGTGGTGGTGGAGGGCAACACCGACGAGCGCGGTGGCCGTGAATACAACTTGGCCTTGGGCCAGCAGCGCGCCGAAGCTGTGCGCCGCGCGCTGTCGTTGCTGGGTGTGCAGGACTCTCAGATGGAGGCGGTGAGCTTTGGCGAAGAAAAGCCTGCTGCATTGGGTGGCGACGAGGCCAGCATGAGCCTGAACCGCCGCGCGCTCATCAACTACCGCTAAGCGTTCAGCTGGCAGGCGTGGTCGCTTGCCGTGTGGTTTGCCATAATCAAAGCTCGGTTGCGCCAGTGACCGGGCTTTTTTCTTGTAGCGCAGCACGGTGTAGGTCTGCGCAATGCAAGCGCGATGGCTGTAGGGTTGGGGTTGTGCAGTGCCTTGCGGCCGTTTAGGGCCAGCTTGGGAGCCGCACACGTGCGAAACAAATATATTGGACGGATGATGATTTTTAAATATTTACAAATAGGCAGCCGCGAATTGTTGCGTTGGTGTGCTGTGGCGACGTTGGTAGGGGCCGCGCAGGTCAGCCATGCGGCTTTGTTTGAAGACGATGAGGCCAGGCGCGCCATTATTGATTTACGCCAGCGCGTGCAGGCCATGCAAGACGAGTTCGCCAAAATTGCAACCAGCGAGAGCATTTTGAATTTGGCCAATCAAAACGAGCAGCTGCGCGGCGAGGTGGCCCAGTTGCGCGGCCAAAACGAGCAGCTTGGGCGCGCGGTGGATGATCTGCGCCAACAAACGGCGGAGTTGCAAAGCCGATTGGCGGTACTCGAGCCTGTGGGCGTGAGCGTTGACAATGAAAACTTCACGGTAGGCCCCCGTGAAAAAGCCAGCTACGAGTCGGCCATGGCGACCTTGCGAGCAAGTGATTTTGAGAAAGCCGGCGGGATTTTGCAGACCTTGCTGCGCGATTTCCCCGAGTCGGGCTACACACCCAGCGCTTTGTTTTGGCTGGGCAACGCCTACTACGCCACTGGCCAGTACAGCGCAGCCTTGAAAACCTTTGACCAACTGATTGCGCAGTTTGCCCAGCACCTGCGTGTGCCTGAGGCCATGTTGGCGCGCGCCAACTGCCAAGTGGAGCTGCGCGACAAGAAGGGGGCTCGCCAGAGTTTGGAGGCCTTGGTGACCCAGTTCCCAGATACGGGTGCGGCCCAAGCTGCCAAACAACGCCTGGACGCTTTGAAGTAAAGCGCCCACCAGCATCACGGGCAGCCTCAGAGCGGCTGCAGCTCACCCCGTGCACTCTGCCGTGCATGGGGTTTTTTGTTGCAGGGCACACGTTCTGTCACCCAGCCCTACAATACGACTCCTATGAATTCAGTTGACCTATCCAGCCTGCAAACCCAAGTGTTGTGGGCCAGTTTTGCCGTGTCCTTGGTGTTTGGCTGGGTGGCGCAACGCAGCCATTTTTGCACCATGGGTGCAATCAGCGATATCGTGAATATGGGGGACTGGTCGCGTATGCGCATGTGGGCCATGGCGGTGGGTGTGGCTGTGCTGGGATTTTATGGTTTGGCCTATGTGGGTGCCATCGAGCCTGCCAACAGCATTTACGCCAGCGGCCGCGTTATTTGGCTGTCAGCCTTGATAGGTGGTGCGCTGTTTGGCGTCGGCATGGTGCTGGCTTCAGGCTGCGGCAGCAAGACTTTGATGCGCATAGGCGCGGGCAGTCTGAAATCGCTGCTGGTGTTTGTGGTCATGGGCTTGTTTGCATTTATGACCTTGCGCGGCATCACTGCTGTGGCGCGCACTTACACCATTGATCGCGTGAACTTCCAAATGGACTCCGCCTTGTTGCCGCAGTGGCTGGCCACGCAGATGGGACTGCCCGTTGGCATGGTGTCCATGCTGTGCGCGCTGGTGGTGGGGGGTGGCTTGGTGTTGTGGGCCCTCAAGGGTGAGGGCTTTGCCAAGTCTGGCGCATGGCTGGGCGGCTTGGGTATTGGTGCTTGTGTGGTGGCCATGTGGTGGGTGTCGGGTTATGTTGGCTTTATCGCTGAGCATCCCGATACGCTTGAAGTGGCGTATGCAGCCACCAACAGTACCCGCATGGAGGCGCTCACCTTCACAGCCCCTGTGGCCTATGTTTTGAATTGGTTGATGTATTTCAGCGACGCGAGCAACGTCTTAACGCTGGGCATGGTGTCCGTGTTCGGTGTGATTGTTGGCGCTGCAGCCTACGCCTTGAGCACCAAGACCTTCCGTTGGGAGGGCTTCTCCAGCACCCAAGACACTGCGCTGCATATGGTTGGCGCAGCCCTGATGGGCGTGGGTGGCGTGACCGCCATGGGCTGCACCATTGGGCAAGGTTTGTCGGGCTTGTCCACGTTGAGTGTGACCAGCGTGTTCGCAGTGGTCGGTATTTTTGGTGGCGCGCTGGCTGGATTCAAATTCCAAATCTGGTTGTTGATGCGCGACTGATATGCAGTCGTCACA